>JAKBXD010000047.1 GCA_021840785.1 Pseudomonadota bacterium | reverse complement strand
TGGTCTGCCGGCAACGACATGCCAATGATGGTTGCTTCATGAATATTTTTTGCGCGAATCATGCCGGGCAGACGTGTATATCCTTGTCGTATTAGCTGGTTTCCTTTCAAGCGGTTCCCGAAATAACCCAGTAGAGCTTTGGCCATCCAGGCGGAAAAATTGACGGCCATCCATAAGGATGGCAGATGATGGATAGCGGGGAAGTTCTTGTAAGGCATCCACGCGAAAAATGAAAAGGCCACGATATTCAGGAGAAAAAAGAATATTCCAACACCCCACAATCTTTTGGCGAACGCCCAAAACCAGGTGAAGAAGAATCCTGGGTAGGAGAATCCGTCCTTGACAGCAACAATATCAGTGTCTTTGCGGTACATCCTATAGATTCTCATGGTCTCCCTTTTCGGCACTGCTCAAAGCACCTGCGGGTTTCAGTTGGTGGAGGACATGCAGGTGGTCGTCCCAACAATGATTCAGAAAATAGACGCCGCGTCCCCGGCAGGGTCCACCATACGTGCCAGGTCGTGAGCCAAGACCGACATAAGGCTGCTAGGCGGGAATCTGTGCCGCCAGCATATAGGCTCCACCGCTCCATGCGCACACCCACAATATGCCGCCGACCGCGCTCCAGATCGCAAAGACCGGAAATCCCATTTCCGCACTGCCGGCGATGTAGCCCTGTAACTGGCGCAGTGGCACGATAAAGCGGCCGATGGCTACGACTGGTGCACCGAAACGATGAAAAAAATGATGGACTCTGTCCACCATGGACGGTTTGATCCAGACGTGGTGACCATACCGCAAAAGCCCCTTGTGCCCGTAACGCGCACCCAAAGCGTAGGCAAGGTAGCCACCCAAGACGGCGGCTAGAATGCCCAGCGGAATGACCAGCCAGATCGGAAATACGCCTTTGGCGGCCAGAAACCCGGCGGTTACGATGACGGCCTCCCCGGGTGCGAAAACAATGCCCAGGTTTTCGATGAACAGGATGCCAACCAGGGCCCACAGCCCATAAGTGTGGAGCATGGGCGTTGCCGTGGTAATCAGATAGGTGAAAGTGCTAATGAACCAGTGCATCATAAGCCACTGCGTCGCGCCGAACTTCTTCAGTTATGCCGGAGGCAAGCCCGTCAACATGCGGAATGGACCCTTCCTTCATACCGATACTTAGATTATTTTGAGTGGCGAAGCGTAGCAATTTCGCCCGGTCCGATGGTCGGAATTTCCACCTGTCTTGGAGCATTACGCCTTCAATAACAATGAGCATATCTGGTTTCCCCCTGTTTTGTGATAGTGGACGATCAGGTTTCTGTGCGTGCCTCAGCCTGTTTTATTGTGCCAATTCTTTGAGTGTATAGAGCAGATCCAGAGCCTGCCTGGGGCTGAGTTGGTCCGGTTCCAGTTGACTTAATCGATGCACCGCCGGATGTGGAGCGACCTGGAAGAGGGGCAACTGGGCGGGTACTGTATTGCTGACCGATTGCTGGGCGATGTCTTCCAGTTGAATGAGTCGTTGGCGAGCGCGCCGCACGACTGAATCTGGAACTCCGGCAAGCTTGGCAACCGCCAGTCCGTAGCTCTGGGTGGCCGGACCACTCTCCACCCGATGCAGGAATACGACCTGATCCCCTTGCGTCAAAGCGTCGAGATGGGCGTTACGCAGGCCGGGAAGATCCAGTTCCGTCAGTTCAAAATAGTGGGTGGCGAAGAGCGTGCAGGCACCCCGTTCCACCAGTGCCTCGGCCGTGGCCCAGGCGATGGAGAGGCCATCATAAGTGGCGGTGCCTCGCCCGATTTCATCCAGAATCACCAGGCTTTGGGCCGTGGCGAGATGGAGGATGCGCGCTGTTTCGCTCATTTCCACCATGAAGGTGGAGCGACCACCGGCCAGATCGTCGGCAGCGCCGATGCGGGTGAAAATCTGGTCGATGGGGCCAATGATGGCTTCGCGGGCAGGCACCCAGCTGCCGATGTGGGCGAGCAGGACGATGAGCGCTGTTTGCCGCATGTAGGTGGATTTGCCGCCCATATTGGGACCGGTGATAAGCAGCATCCGCTGCTCTTTATCAAAATCGAGATCGTTGGGCACGAAATTACTGCCGATCTGGGCTTCTACGACGGGATGGCGGCCGTCGCGGACGTGTAAAAGCGATTCTGTGACGAAATGCGGGGCATACCAGTGCAGGGTGATGGCGCGTTCAGCCAGCGTGCTGAGACCGTCCAGTTCGGCGACGGCGGTCATGGCGTCTTGCAGGGCCGGTACTTCGGGGGCTGCCGCTTCCAGGATTCGCATGAAGAGCAGGCGCTCCCGGCTCAGGGCCAGACTCTCTGCCGAGAGGGCCTGATCTTCGATTACTTTCAGGGCGTCATTGATGTAGCGTTCCGCGTTCTTGGTGGTCTGGCGGCGGCGATAGTCGTCGGGAATGGGTCCTTGGTAGCTGCGGCTGATTTCGATGTAAAAGCCATGCACCCGGTTGAACTGGATTTTGAGTTGGGCGATGCCGGTGCGCTGGCGTTCCTGCTGCTCCAGATCACGCAGCACCTCCTGCAAATTCTGGCTGAGTTGCTGCAGTCGATCTAACTCGGCATCGTAACCGGCATGAATGTAGCCACCATCCCGCTGGGTCATGGGCGGGGCATCCACTAAGGACTCTTCCAGCAGCGTGCGGAGGGCGGCAAAGAGCGCTATGCGCTCCTGATAAACAGTCAATGCAGGATGCCCTGTTTCTTCGACGGCGGTGCGCAGCGTGGGTAGCGCCTGCAAGGTGCTGCGAAGTTGGGCGAGATCACGGGGGCTCGCCCTATTCAGGGCGACGCGGGTGAGAATGCGTTCCGCGTCCGCGATACCGTGCAAGGCCTTCTGGATGGTGATTGGCCCGCCGCCTTGGGTGAGCGCTGCGACGACTTCCTGACGGGCCGCAAGCACGGGTCCTTGGCGTAGTGGTCGCAGAAGCCAGCGACGGAGCAAGCGGGCGCCCATGGCCGTCTGGGTTTTTTGCAACAAAGTGAGCAAAGTGGGACCATTTCCTTGCAGGCTTTCCACCACTTCCAATGCCCGCAAGGCGGTCGCGTCCAGATAGAGCTCTTCTTCAGTGCGCTCCGGGTGAATTCGCTGAATTTGGGTCAGATTGCTGCGCAGTTGGGTCTCGGCATAACTCAGGAGCGCGGCGGCGGCGCGTAGGGCGAGGGGCCAGTCGTTGCACCCGAAACTCGCCAGTCGTTCCCCAAAATAGCGTTCAAGTACTGCCTCGGTGCGCCGAGTTTGAAAGCCGGTTTTCTCCAGGAGTTGCAATTTTTGCGGGTCGATTCCGACTGGAAGCGACGTATCTTCCGGGGCGATGATTTCTGCGACGGGACGCCGCGCTATGGCATCTGCGATGGCGGTGTCGGCTACCTCACTCACCATGAGGCGTCCTCCGGCGGCATCCAGCCAGGCCAGGCCACAACGCGGACCGTCCGGACAGAGGGCCAGGAGCAGAGGCTCCTGGCCGGCATCCAATAAGGCACCGTCAATGATGGTACCGGGGGTGATGACCCGCACGATGGCGCGTTCCACGGGACCTTTGGCGGTGGCCGGATCGCCAATCTGCTCACCGATGGCCACCCGTTCGCCCAGACGCACCAGTTTCGCGAGATAGCCATCTACGCTCTGGACGGGTACCCCCGCCATGGGAATAGCCTGTCCTGCGCTTTGTCCACGGCTGGTGAGGGTGATGCCGAGGAGGCGGGCGGCTTTTTCAGCATCGTCAAAGAATAGCTCATAGAAATCCCCCATGCGATAGAAAAGCAGCGCATCCGGGCATTGTTCCTTCAGCCCGAAATACTGGCGCATCATGGGGGTGTGGTTTTGCAGAGGAGTAGGATCAGTCATGGTTTATCAAACGGGAAAAGGCGATGTCTGACATCCCCGATGGCGATATGGCAAACACTTGCGTGCCATGCGTTCAGAAAAATCGTCCTTCCCAGCGATGCAGGAAGGACGCGGTGATTAATTGCGGTTGCCCCCGAAGATTTCGAGCAATGCCATGAAGAGATTGATGATATCCAGGTAGAGGCCGACAACAAGCAGGACAGGCTCTTGAATGCCGCCGCGAATCATACGCTGGGTGTCAAAAAGGATCAGGCCGCTGAAGACCAGTACCAGTACGCCGGCAATGGCCAGTTGCAATGCGGGGATATGGAGCAGGAAGATGTTCAGCAGAGAGACCACGATGGCCAGCACCAGGCCGGTGATCAGGAAGCCGCCGATGTTGCTGAAATCCCGTCGGGTGGTCAGGGCATACGCGGACAGTCCAACAAACATGGCCGCGGTAGTACCCAAGGCCTCGGCAATGATCGAGGCGCCACCCGGCATTCGCAGATACGTCTCAATGGCCGGGCCCATCATCATGCCCATGCCGCCGGCGAACAGGAAAACCAGGGGAACCGCAAGGGGACTGCGGTGCGCACCGGTGTACTGCACCGCAAAGAGCAGGGCAAAGGAACCGATCATCAGGATGAAGGGATGCTGGTAGGCGAATGCCGAGTGCATGCCATACACCGAGGCAACGGCAGACACCACGAGGGTGGCGGCGAGCAGTGCATAGGTTTTGCCCATGAGTGCGCCAATGGATGTGCCACTGCCAACTCCTGCCGGATTCATGCTGTCTGGAAACTGGTACGGGTTCTGGTCCTGGTTCATGTTTTGACTCCTGTGAACTAACACGTCGACATGATAACGTAAATTACGTATTTTTACTCTCCCCTGTATGAATGGGGTTGCCAGATGAAAAAAGCAACGTCTGGATAAAGCGGTAGTGTAAACAATGAGCTGTTGTGTTTTTCGCAGGGTTCCATCGGGCATGGGCGCTTGCCCATTGCGAAGCAGGCATTTACCCTGCATTTTTTCGCCGGATCCGGGATGAGGTTTTGTATGCGCGCATTGATTTTTGATACCGAAACGACGGGCCGGGTGGAGCCTGATCTGATTGAGGCGGCCTGGCTGGCGGTGAGCGATCTGAAGACGCTGGCGGTGGAGGAACAGTTTGTGCAGCGTTACCGACCGGCCAAGCCCATTGAGATGGGAGCGATGGCGGTACACCATATTCTCGAGGAAGATCTGTTGGAAAGCCCACCCGCGAGCAGCTTTCAGTTGCCTGAAGACACAGGGTATCTGGTTGGTCATAGCATAGATTACGACTGGGGGGTGATCGGTAAGCCCGACGTCAAGCGCATCTGCACTTATGCCATGACCCGCAAGCTTTGGCCAGAGGTGGATAGCCATTCCCAGTCGGCATTGATGTATCACTTCAGCAAGGATAAGCACAAGACCCGGGATAACCTCAAAAACGCCCACTCCGCACTGGCGGACGTGAAGTTTTGCCGGATTCTGTTGAACAAGGTCATTCTCTCGGTGCGACCCCATTCCTGGGAAGATTTATGGGAGTTCAGCGAGCGCGCACGGATTCCCGAGACGATGCCTTTCGGCAAGCACAAGGGTGTGAAAATTGCCGATCTGCCCGATGATTACCGACGCTGGGCCCTCAATAATCTCACCGATATGGACTTCTACCTGCGCAAGGCGCTGGAGGCCTGAGCTTCGGCAACGGCGTTTAACAGCACGGCGCCGATCTCTCCGGCGTCATGGCCCGCGGCGATGAGCCCGTCTTCGTGGCCGGCCATCCGGATGAGCAGGGGTAACCGACCCTGTCCGGCGAGGTGAGATACGGCCAGGGCCATGGCGGGGGTGCCGTATTCTGCAGCCGGAGGGGTGGCTGGCAACCCCAGAACCGCGGCTTGTTGCCAGAGCAGCGGATCGTGAATGTGGAAGACCCAGAGAATTTCCGGATGGGCGTCATAGCAGGCCGCATGGCTGAGGGCTTCTGAGGAGGGTGGCTGTGGTCCCTCGGCCCCGAGTTGGTTGTGGACAATATCCCAGCGGGTGACTTGACAGAAATGGTCGGGTGTTAAAGTGGCGAGGTGACCTGTTTGGGTGGCAGTGATCAGAAAACCGCCGTCGCAACGACAACTCACGTTACCAAAACCGATGCCGCCGTAACGGGCGGGATCAGCACCAATCAGGCCGTGGGCATGTAGTACATCGCGCCAATGGCTGAGCAGGCACCGGTCTGGACAGTCAATGACAGGACCCGCCTGCCAGTCCAGGTGAAATTTGCTGACGCCCTCCTGAGCCATGTTTATCCTTAGCGTTTAACGAAAATACGTTGCAGCAGACGATACCAGCCGGGTGCCGATTCCAGCATCTGTGCCTTTGAAGCCGGTGCACTGCGGGGTGGTAAGGGAACGCCCGGCGGATAAATATCGACCAGGGTTGCACCCCAACCGCTGCGGTCATTGGCCAGACGAAAATTCCGGACCATGGGCTCGCGGCGGAGCAGCGTGTGGACGGTTTCGCGGAGTATGCCCTTGCCTTTACCGTGGATGATACGAATTTCCGTGACGTGAGCAGCGCGGCAACTGCGGAGGTATTCGCGGATCAGGTCGGGCACTTCTTTGGGGCGGAACGCGTGCAGGTCGAGAATACCATCGATCGCGGTCAGTACGGGTGCTGCCTTAATGTTGGGCGAAGGGTTCGGGGCCATCAGAGTAAAACCCGCTCAATACCCCCCTGGTGGGTGGCATCAATGAAACTCTGCTGCCATTGCGCTCCAAGTATCGTACGCGCCAGTTCGACGACGATGTAGTCGGTGTCGAGACCCGTATCTTCGCGATAACGTTCCAGGCCCTGCTGGCAGGCCGGGCAACTCGTGAGTAGTTTGACGTTGCCGTTCTCCGCGCGCTCTTTACCGGTGAGTTGGAGGATGCCCTCCTTGAGTACCTCCTCCTTGCGGAAGCGCAACTGGGTCGCGACGTCCGGGCGGCTGCTGGCCAAGGTGCCGGCTTCGCCGCAGCAGCGGGCGGAGTCCAGCACCTGTTGCCCGAGCAACTGTGACGCTACGGCCTGGGGTTTGTACGTCTTCATGGGGCTGTGGCAGGGATCATGATAGAGATACTGCACGCCCTTTACACCGTCCAGCGCGACACCCCGTTCCATCAGATATTCATGGATATCCAGCAGGCGGCAGCCGGGAAAAATCTGCTGGAACTGGTATTGCAGCAGTTGGTCCATGCAGGTGCCGCAGGACAGGATGACCGTTTTGATATCCAGATAATTCAGGGTATTGGCGACCCGGTGAAAGAGCACCTGGTTGCGTATCGAAATTTCCTGACCTTTGTCTTCCTGCCCGCCCGCCGTCTGCGGATAGCCGCAGCAGAGATAGCCGGGCGGCAGCACGGTCTGCGCGCCAACATGATGCAACATGGCCAGCGTCGCCAAGCCTATCTCGCTGAAGAGCCGCTCACTGCCGCAACCGGGGAAATAGAACACCGCATCGCTGCCGTCCGTGACCTTGGCGCTGTCGCGGATGATAGGGACCGTCTTGTCGTCGACAATGGCGAGGAGTTGACGCATGGTCTGCGCACCCATCTTGGTGGGCAGAGGTTTGCGCAGGAAGTGGATGACTTCGGCGCGTATCGGCGCTTTACCGGTGGTGGCCGGTGGTGGCCCCTTGGGCAACAGCGGTCTGGCGATTTTGTGGGCCAGGGCTTGTGCCTTGTACGCGGTTTGCAGGACGACCCGCCGCAGAAAGTGGACTTTGCCGGGTTCGGCGGCATTGAGATAGCTCATGGCCAGCCGGGTGCCGAGGTTGAAGGACTTTTCACCGCGTGCCCGGAGAATGTTACGCATGTGAATGGAGACCTTGCCGAAGTCAATATCCACCGGGCAGGGTGTCTCGCACTTGTGGCAGGTGGTGCAATGGTCGGCCACATCGTTGAGGGCGGCAAAATGTTGCTGAGAAACGCCGCGCCGGGTCTGCTCCTCATAGAGAAAGGCCTCGATGAGCAGGCCGGTGGCAAGGATCTTGTCGCGCGGTGAGTAGAGCAGATTGGCGCGGGGGATATGGGTCATGCAGACCGGCTTGCATTTGCCGCAGCGCAGACAGTCCTTGATCTCACGATTGAGGGCACCCAGCTCGCTGGCTTCCAGCAACAGCGCTTCCTGTTCCACCAGTTGTAAAGAGGGCGTATAGGCAGTTTCCAGCCCGGAGCCCGCCAGCAGCTTGCCCGGATTGAAGAGGCCGTCCGGGTCCACTTTGGCCTTATAAGCCGCGAAAGCGGCAATCTTTTCCGGTTCCAGCCAGCGCATCTTGGTGATGCCGATGCCGTGTTCGCCTGAGATGACGCCGCCCAGTTTCTGGGCGATGGCCATAATCCGGTCCACCACCCGGTCGGCCTCGTGGAGCATGGCGTAGTCGCTGGAGAACACCGGGATGTTGGTGTGAATGTTGCCATCGCCGGCGTGCATGTGCAGGGCAACAAAAAGACGGGCACGGCGTACTTCTGCGTGGATTTCGCGGATACGCGACCGCACGGCAGCAAATGCATCGCCGGCGAACAGCGCCTCCAGCGGCTTGCCGACGTGCTCCCGGTAACTGACGCGCAGGGCACCGCGCAGCAGGAGACCGGCCAGGGTATCATCGGGATGCACGGCGGACAGCATGTGCGCATCCAGTAGTTCCGGATGCTCCATGGCCAGCATGTCCAGCTTCTCCAGCAGCGATCGCCAGCGCTGACGCGTATCGCTGATCAGTGCCTTGGCGGCGGACTTTTTGGCGTCGACGATGGCCTGATCTTCACTGCTTTCTTCATAATCCTTGGCTTTGCGGATTTCTGCGAGATCACCGGAGACATATTCCTCCAGTGCGCTGAGGCTGGCCAGTTTACTGCTGATGGACTGCTCGATATTGATACGCTCGACCGCGCGGCTATACTCCGCCAGCCTCTCCAGAGGAATGACCACATCTTCATTGATTTTGAACGCATTGGTATGGGCGGAAATGGCGGCAGTGCGGCTGCGGTCGGCCCAGAATCGGCGTCTTGACTCGGGCGTAGTGGCGACAAAGCCCTCACCGCCTCGGGCGTTGGCAATACGTACCACCGCCGCCGCTGCCGCACCCGCTGCATCAGGGTCATCGCTGGCGATATCCGTGAGCAACAGCATCTTCGGGCGTTCGTGGCGGGGGGCCTTGTTGCTGTACTTGATGGCTTTGAGATAGCGCTCGTCCAGGTGCTCCAGCCCGGTGAGCAGGACATGTTCCAACCCCTCCACGTAGGATTTCACTTCGATGATGGCTGGTACCGCGGCATCCAGATCGGTGCCATAAAACTCCAGGCAGACCGTGCGCACATGGGCTGGCATCTGATGGAGCAGGAAGCGTCCGGAGGTGATAATGCCGTCGCAGCCTTCTTTCTGGATGCCTGGCAGACCGCCGAGAAACTTGTCGGTGACATCCTTGCCCAACCCGGCCTTGCGGAAGCTGGCACCGGGCAGGGTGAGTACTTCCGGCTCTCCGAGCGTTGTATGTCCATCGGCGGCAAATCGATTCAGGCGAAAACGGACCACCGGCTGATCGTGAATTTTGCCGAGATTATGGTCCAGGCGCTCCACTTCCAGCCAATTCCCATCGGGGGTCACCATGCGCCAGGAGAGCAGGTTGTCGAGGGCCGTACCCCAGAGCACAGCCTTCTTGCCCCCCGCATTCATGGCGATATTCCCGCCGATGGTAGAGGCGTCCATGGATGTGGGATCGACGGCAAAAACGAGGCCTGCCGCATCGGCCGCATCGGCCACGATCTTGGTGACCACACCTGCACCCGCAAAGATGCTGGGGACAGGGCTGCTCAGGCCCTGCGGCGTGACCATCTCGATCACCGACATTTGTTCCAGCTTTTCGGTATTGATGACAGCGCAGTGGCGGCGCAGTGGAATGGCACCGCCGGTATAGCCGGTGCCACCACCGCGCGGGATGATGGATAGCCCAATTTCGCGGCAAACGGCGACCATGCGCTGCACCTCGGACTCGTCGGCGGGATAAAGGACGACGAAGGGTAGTTCCACACGCCAGTCGGAGGCGTCAGTGACGTGGGCGACGCGGGCATAGGCGCTGAAGTTGACATTATCTTTGCTGGTGATTTTGAGCAGACGGCGCTCCGCCTTCTTGCGCAGCGCCAGATCTTCATCAAATTGCTGGGTAAAGTTGCGCACCGCGAGGCGAGCGCTCTCCAGCAAACGGATCACCAGCGGATTGCCTTCAGCGCGATCGGCGATATCGTTCAAGCGATGTGCCAGAGCATCCCAGAGGGCTTGGCGGCGATGCCGATCCTGTGCCAAATCATCCTGGATGTAAGGATTGCGTTGCACCACCCAGAGATCGCCCAGCACTTCAAAGAGCATCCGTGCCGAACGTCCGGTGATCCGTTGTTCGCGCAGATCTTCCAGCAGCCGCCAAGCATCCATCCCGATCAGGCGGCGGACGATCTCGGCGTCTGAAAATGAGGTGTAGTTGTAAGGAATTTCGCGCAGGCGAGTGCTCATCCGGAAATTATAACATTGTCGATGAGCCGGGTCTGCCCCAGCCGTGCAGCCGCGAACCAGCGTGCATCAGGTTGCGGAGTGGTAAGTGCCCGCAAAGACTGGCCATCGCGCAACTCCAGATAGTCCGGCAAAAAACCGGCCTGCTCCAACCTTTCCCAGCCTGCCGCCGCAAGACCAGGCACATCTGCGCCGCTGATGCTGCGGCGGGCAAGGTCGAAGAGTGTCGCCGCGAGCAGCGGCGCAACCTGCCGCTCTGCCAGACTCAGAAAGGTGTTGCGCGAACTGTAGGCGAGCCCGTCGGGTTCTCTCTGTAGGGGCCCCGGCAAGACCTGCACATTGAGGTTCAAGTCAGACAGCATCTGCTGAACGATACGCAGTTGTTGATAGTCTTTCTCGCCAAGAACGAGTATTTCTGGTGAGGCCATATGCAGCAGCTTGTTGAGTACGGTGCAGACCCCGACGAAGTGACCGGGACGGCTGGCCCCGCAAAGCACCGTGCTCAAGCTGCGCGGCGGCATAACGACGCTGATATCCTGACGCCCCCGCGGATACATCAATCCGTCATCAGGGGTAAATACGGTCTGGCAACCCGCTTCTTGCAGGCGCTGCAAATCCTGATCCAGGGTGCGCGGATAATTCGCAAAGTCCTCCTGGGGTCCGAACTGCAACGGATTGACGTAGATACTGACCAGCACCTGTTCGGCCCGGGTGGCGGCGAGTTTCACCAGCGCGAGATGTCCATCGTGCAGATTGCCCATGGTGGGCACCAGGGCCAGGGTGCCACGCAGATTTTGGCGCCATTGGCGCAGGCCGGCAATATCCTTGAATATCGCCATGTCAGCACTTACGACGCGGCGGGAACCCGTTGTTACCCACGTCCCGCACATACTCGGCGAGGGCATCACGCATGATCTGGCTGCCTTCAATATAACGCCGTGCAAATGGTGGGCTTTTCGCGCTGATCCCCAGCAGATCGTGCATCACCAGCACCTGGGCATCGGTATCCGGCCCGGCCCCGATGCCGATTGTGGGTATGGCGATATCGCGGGTGATATCCGCCGCCAGCGCATCGGGGACCGCTTCCAAAACGACGAAGCGGGCACCCGCCTCCGCCAGTGCCCCGGCATCAGCCTGTAAGCGGCGCGCACTATCCGCGTCGGTACCCTGCTGTTGAAAACTGCCCCACTGCCGCACCCGCTGGGGAGTCAGGCCGATATGGGCGCAGATATTGACGCCCCGCTCCGCGCAGAAGGCCACCGTAGGCGCCATCTCCGCACCACCTTCCAGTTTGATGACGTCGGCACCGGCGCGCAGCAGGGTTGCCGCCGCATCCCAGGCCTGTTCCGGACCCTTTTCGTAAGTCCCGAAGGGCAGGTCGGCAAATACCAGGCAGTCCCCAGCTCCCCGCACCACCATCCGGGTGTGATAGGCCATCTGCTCCAACGTAACGCCGAGGGTGTCGTCGGCACCGGTGACCACCATGCCGAGAGAATCACCTACCAGTACGCCATGCACCCCCGCTGCCGCCGCGCAACAGGCGAGAGGATAGTCATAGGCCGTAACCACGGCGCGTTTGATGCCGTTTTGCTTGTCCTGCACCCAGCGGGCAATTTTCTTATGCATCTCGCTCCTCAGCCTCTTTCAAGCGATACCTGACTGTGTCGATCAACTGCTCAGTGTGCCGCGGATTGTGGACAAAATCCACCTGCGCCGAGTCGATATTCAGGCAGGGCCAGGAATAGTCCGCCTGCCACGCATGGTAAGCCGTCTGCACTCGCGCCAGATAATCCGCCGTTAGTGCCTGTTCGTAGGCGTCTCCACGGGCCCGGATGCGCTCCAGCAGGATCGGTAGTGGTGCCTCCAGGAAGATCATCAGGTCTGCCGGTGCGGGATGGTAGTCCAGAGCCACGCGCAAGGCGTGGAAAAGACGAAGTTCTTCTGTATCCAGGGTAAAGGGGGTAAAAATTTCGTCTTTGCGCGCACTGTGATCGCTGATGACCCAATGCTGATTGCCGAGATGCTGCCACTGTGTCCGGCGTTGCATTAAAAACTGCAACTCTGTTGCCAGTGCTGCGCCCGGGCCCTGGTAGAAACGGCAGAGAAAGGGGTTCTGGGCGGGTGTTTCGAGAATG
>JAKBXD010000046.1 GCA_021840785.1 Pseudomonadota bacterium | reverse complement strand
GAAGGGCATAACGACTCCGATGGGAATATAGGCGCGACGCCAGAGGCTGATGAGCAAGATGCTCAGAACATGGCCAAAAAAAGGCAGGCTGCCAACAAAAGTGCCGATGGCTACGGCGCGCGCGACGTTGTGACGATGGGGATGCCACAGTACCGGGCGGGCCAGAAAATGCGTAAAACGTCCCAATGGACGTTTGCTAAGGATGTCCTCGCGGGTGGGAAGGCGACAGAATGCAGGTAGGCGCAATGCGATATTTCCTAGGTCATAAGGGGGCTAGTGTAGCCAAGCTGCCGCCCTGGGCCAACTCCTGGCCGTCACTACCGTTTTTGGCCATCGCCGCGGGGCTGGGGCTGGGGCTTTTTCACAGCTTCCGGCAGTTGCCCGCTTTGTGGATTCCGCTTTCCGTGATGCTTTTCGGGCTACTCCTAGCTTGGAAATGGCGGCCTGCGCTGCTGCTGATAGCCGTGGCGGGGGCCTTTGCCTGGGGCATCTGGCAGGCTGATCTGCGTCTCGCTATGCACTGGCCGGTGGATCAGGACTTCAGTGTCCGGGGCCGCATCGTCTCCATACCCCAGTTGGGAGGTCGGGAATATCGCTTTCTTTTGACGCCGGAGCACTGGTCGGCAGAGGCCCCTGCGGGCGCCCGCCCTGACACCATTATCGTTCACGGTAATCTTTCGGAAGTCCCCATAGTCGGGCAGCGCTGGCAGTTACGGTTGCACAGCGAATCTCTGGCGAGTCTACCCGGCAGCCCCTTTGCCGACCTCGCCCGCCAGCGTTTCTGGGCCGGGGAGGGCGGGGTGGCGCGGCTGCAGGGTGGTCGGTTGTTACCGGTTTCCCACTGGAATCTGCAAGACCATATCGCGGCGGCCCGTGAAGTGGTGCTCCATGCCAGCAATATGGCGCTGGACCGCGAGGCGGCGGGCTTCGTACAGGCGCTGAGTATCGGTGTCGGTAACCAGCTCCCGCCCGAGATCTGGCAAGTGTACAGGGATACGGGCACCGCCCACTTGCTGGTGATCTCCGGCTCCCACGTGGCCGTGGTCGCCGGACTGGCCCTGTGGCTCAGTCAGTGGCTGTGGCGGCGTATCCCCTGGCTGGTCGCCCGCTGGCCGGCGCAGACGGCGGGTATCCTCTGCAGTATCCCGGCGGCCTGGGCCTATGCCAGTTTTGCCGGTATGCAGATTCCCGGCGAACGCGCCGCCTGGATGATCACCGCAGCGGCTCTCGCCCATCTGCTGGGACGTCCCAACAATGCCTGGCAGGGACTGTCCCTGGCTGCCTTGCTGATTGCGCTGAAAAATCCCGGCGCGCTGGTGGATGTGGGCTTTTGGTTGTCTCTGGGCGCGGTGGCGGCGCTGGTGGCCGTTGGCTACGGCGAAGTCGGCTGGCGCGCGCTGTTGCGCAGTCAATGGGCGGTCTCCATCGCCTTGATGCCCCTGCTGGCGGGACTCTTCGGACAGGTATCCCTGATTTCCCCCGTTGCGAATGTGTTGGTGATCCCGCTGGTGGAATTGCTGGCCGTGCCGCTGGCCTTGCTGGGCGCCCTGTTCGCGCTGCTGGATCTGGAACTCCTCAGTCGCCTGTTTTTTCATTTGGTGGCTCTGGAAATGGACGCCGTGACGGCGCTCCTCCGTGTTTTGCTGCACATTCCTTTTGCCCGGATCAGCACGGGTACTGGTCGCACCTGGGCCTTGCTGGCGGCGGTGCTGGGATTCAGCATCTTTTTCCTGCCGGTGGGCTGGCCAGGGCGTCGACTGGCTTTGCTGGGCATGGTGCCGCTCCTGATCCCCGCCGGCGACACCACCGATCTGGAATTGCGTGCTCTGGATGCGGGATCGGGCATGCTGCTGTTCTGGCAGAAAGGGGCACAGAGTGGTATTTTCTCGGCAAATCTCTGGAAGGCGGCCAGTCGCCGCAGCGGCGGCCTCGCGCTTACGGCGGCGCTGCGCCAGCAGGGCGTGACGCGGGTGGATGCGTGGTTGCGCAGCGACATTTCCGCACCCCAGCCGCTGCCTATCGCTGCCCGCCAGTGGTGGCCTGCCGGAGCCCGCGACTATCCCGGCGGACCGCCAGCACCGGCTTTCTGTCGGGCCGACGGCGTGGCACCGACAGGAATGCATTTTCTGACCCTGAGTGCACCTGTCCAGCCCTGCATGGTGACTTGGGGCGCCGGACCCGATGTGCTTATTCTGGGGGACGCCGACGTCGCGACGGTCAAGCGGCTTGCGGCGGAGCACGGTGCCGCGCTGCATCGGGTGCAGGCCATCTTCGCCCCCGCCAGTCTGGGCAACACGGAAAGAGCGGCGTTATCGGCTGCGGCAGCGCAGGCGCAGGTCTTTTACCTGGGCGAGGGCAAGTCGGGCACATGGACCTGGCAGGCCGGGCGCTTACATCGTGCCCTGCCACCAGCGCCCGCCTACTGGCAACCCGGCGCCTGAACGCGGACGTCTGCACGGGGCCGGTCGCTGCCGTTTCCTGGGCGATATGCTATATTCCGGCTTCGTCACAATCGAACGGGTTCTGGAGGCGATGTGCAAGAGTTGCTGGGGTTATTTAAAATGGGCGGATTTGTTCTGCCGATTCTCATATTGGCGGCAATTGTGGCTTTGGCCATCGCGGGTAATCGTCTCTGGGTCTTGCGGCGGGGGCGTGTTGCGCCGCGTGATCTCGCGGCCCGGATAGCCGAGCTGGTAGGGGTGGGTAAGGTACAGCAGGCGGTCAAATTACTCTATGAAAACGACACGCCCTTGGCCAGGATGATGTTGGCGGCTCTGCAGGATGCGGGACAGCCGCGCGACGTGATCAAAGAGTCGGTGGAAGAAACTGGCCGTCATGAGGTGGCGCATCTCGACCGCTACCTCAACTTTCTCGGCAGTATCGCCGGGGTGGCGCCCCTGTTGGGCCTGCTCGGAACCGTGTTCGGTATCATGCACGCTTTTGCGGCTATCGGCATGGTGGGCACGGGTGATCCCAAGGCGCTGGCGGGCGGCATCGCCGAGGCGCTTATCACCACCGCCAGCGGCCTTATCGTTGCCATCCCCAGCCTGATGTTCTATCGCTATTTCAAAGGGCAGGTCGATACGCTGGTGTTGTCCCTCGAAAAAGAGGCCCTGAAACTGGTGAATCTCATAGCCAGTGGGACTGAAAAATGAATCTGCGCCCGCGGGTGAGTGAAGAGCCGGAGATCAATGTGATCTCCATGGTCGATATCGTGCTGGTGCTGCTGTTATTTTTCATGGTCACCAGCAGCTTTGTGCATCAGTCCCATCTCTCCATGCAATTGCCCAAAGCCCAGCAGGCCGCCGCCGGTGAGCCGAAATCGCCCATCACCATCGATCTTAGCGCGAGCGGCCAAGTGCGCATGAATAAGCAGGTTATGTCTATGGCCGATCTGACCGGACAACTCAAAGCGCTGGCGGCCAAAGATCCCGAGCGGGTGATTGTCCTGCGCGCGGACAAGAATACGACGCAGCAGTACGTCATCGATGTATTAGACGCGGCGCAGGAAGCTGGCCTGACCCGGATCAGTTTCGCAACCCTGAGCAATCACTGACCCGTGCGGCTGGAAGGGCGTTCCTTACGCGTGGTGGCCGCACTGGCGGCCTATATCATCAAAGGTATGGCCCTCAGTGTGCGCTGGCACGAGGAGGGGGATGCCAGCGTCCGCGCCCTGATCGAGGCCGGACAGCCTTTCCTGCTGGCCTTCTGGCATGGGCGGGGTGTTATGGTCGCCCATGCCTACTGGCGGGTGGGCGGACGTAAGATAAAAATCCTTGTCAGCGAACATCGGGATGGCGAACTGATTGCCGCCACCATGGCGCACTGGGGTTACGGTGCGGTGCGCGGTTCAACCCGGCGCGGGGCGGTCAAGGGCGCCCGGGGGATGCTGCGGGCCGCCCATGCGGGGTACGACCTGGCCATCTCCCCCGATGGTCCGCGCGGTCCCCGCGAAGTGCTGCAAGAGGGCGTTATCGAATTGGCGCGCATTTCCGGTCTGCCTATCGTGCCGGTAACCTACTCGGCACGCTGGGCGAAACGTTTCGCCAGTTGGGATGGCTTTCTGCTGCCGCTGCCGGGCGCGCGCGGGGTGATCCTCTGGGGCGAACCGCTGCGGATCCCGCGCGACGCCAATAAGGATACTCTGATCGCTTTGCAGCAGACGCTTGAAGCGACCATGATTGATTTGCGGCAACGCGCTGATGCACGCGTCGGGCGGATTGAAATGCAAGACAAGATATCATGACGTATTACGAAAACGGCCTGCTGCGCGCGCGCTGGGCCAGTTGGCGGGACGCCCGCGCCGGGCGGACGGCGCAGGCGAATGCCCGTTGGGGTTGGATCAAAGCCCCGGGTGAGCGCGGTCCTATCCTGTGGATGCAGAGCTTCAGCGATGCTGACCAGCAAAGACTGGGTATTGAGCTGGCGAAAGCCATCGCCGAAAAGCGCCGTGATCTGCGCATGGTGATGACTTTTGAGACGGAGTACCCGGCCCTTCTGAAACAGCACACCGAGAGTGCCGAGCGGCTCGGCTATGGTTTCGGGCCTTGCGACCACCCCCAGGCGGTGGGACGGGTGCTGGAGCGGTTGTCGCCCCTGCGTTATCTGGCGCTGGGCCGGACGCCCAGACCACGGCTTGCCGCCGCCCTGGGCTGGGGAAAGATACCCGCCGTGCTGATGGCAGCTGATCCCGGCTCGCAGATTCCGGCGCCGCTGGAGGCTGTCTACCCGCAGGATACGCGTCAGGCCGGGGCCTGGGCCGGGCGTGGCATCACCGAAGCCGTTCAGGAACCCGTGGACTTCGCCACCCTGTTCACCATCGCCCAGGTCGACCCCAATTTCCGGGCCATGATCAGCGGTACCGACGAGGGCCTGCTGTGGTGGGCGCAAGGGCTGAGTGCCGCCCAGTGGGCCGGATGGCGGCAGGCCTGGGCCGCTTCGCCCCTGTCCCGGCAGGGCTTACTGTTTCTCGGTGGCGCCGATGCACCTGCGGATTTGCCCAGGCTGTCCGGGTGGCAGCGCGCGCCCTTGCCCGCCGGAGCGGTGATCGCCGTCGATGCGGATCGCTGGTATCCGGCCCTGTCGGCGGCGGCGCAGGCGGTGCATCTGCAGACCGCCTCCCCGATGTTGCAGTGGCAGGTTTATGCCGGTTCCCGGCCCATCAGCGTCAGCCCCGGCGTGACTTTGAACGCCGCCGAACAATTGGACGCCGACACCATCCTCACCCTGGAGGACCCCGCGCAGATTCTCGGTCATTGGCAAGCCCTGCGCGGGGATGTGATGGCCGCCCGCCAGCGCGGTGACGCCACCCGGCGTATTTTCTGGCAGGAGCGTCGTCACGCGGGCGAGCGCCTGCCGGAGTTTTTGCAACGGGTTTTTGATTGGTGACCCTCCGCCAGACCCTGGAGCAGCAATGGCAGGAGGGCGGGGCGCTGGCCACCGCCTTGCGGCCTCTGGGAGCGCTGGCCGGCAAGGTGGCGTGGTGGCGACGGCGGCACCTACAGGGCAGGGCGGCGAGCATCCCCACCATTGTCGTCGGCAATCTGGCCGTAGGGGGCAGCGGCAAAACGCCGTTGGTGGCGGCGCTGGCGCGACAACTCACGGCAGCGGGTTGGCGGGTGGCCATCATCAGCCGGGGCTACGGCGCCCGACCGCCGCACTGGCCCTATCGGGTGCGACGCGACGACAGTCCTCAACAGGCCGGGGATGAACCCTTGTTGCTGGCGCAGGAACAGGAACAGACACAAGCGGTCTATCTGTGCCCTGACCGCCATCGCGCCATCGCTGCAGCCGCTGCGGATGGTCACAATCTGGCCTTGCTGGATGACGGCTTCCAGCACCTCGCCCTGCAACCCAGCCTGCGTCTGCTGGTGTTCTCCGGCCCCCGTCCCCTGGGCAATGGCCATTGCCTCCCTGCCGGCCCCCTGCGCGAGCGCCCGGACGTCATGCTCCATGCCGATGCCTTGCTCATGGACGCCGCAGCAGCAGCAGCCATCCCGGAGCGCAACGGGCCACCCCGTTTTCTTTTCCGCATCCAGCCCAAAGACCTCGTCGCCGTCAACGATCCAGGCCGCTCCCGCAGCCTCGACAGTCTGCAGGGACAGCACGTAACGGCGGTCACCGGTATCGCCCGCCCGCAGCGTTTTATTGCGAGCCTGGAGGGCCTGGGCGCCTTCCCTGACCCTCGATTTTTTTCCGACCACCACCCCTTTTGCGCCAGCGACATCGCCCATTTGCCCCGCCCCCTCGTCATGACCGCCAAGGATGCCGTAAAATGCCGGGAGTTCGCGCAGGCCGACGACTGGACCCTGCGCATCGAAGCGGAGCTGGAGCCATCCTTTCAGCCCTGGCTGGAGCAATCATTGCTGCCCTGGAGAAGCTGATGAGTATCGACCACCGCCTGCTGGACCTGCTCGCCTGCCCGCGATGCAAAGGCAGTCTGCAGCCCTGCGCCCAGCGTCAGGCCCTCTGCTGCCCGCGTTGCCACCTGCAATATCCCATCCGCGACGACATTCCGGTGCTGCTCATTGACGAGGCCAAACCCTACGAGGACAAGCCCGCGTGAGCTTCTGCGTCCTGATTCCCGCCCGGCTGGCCTCCACTCGCCTGCCGCGCAAGGTGTTGCTGGATGTGGGCGGCGTCCCCATGATCGAGCAGGTGCGGCGACGTGCGCTGGAAAGCGGCGCAGCGCAGGTGGTGGTAGCCGCCGACCACCCCGCAGTGGTGGACTGCATCCGCAGCTATGGCGGTGAAGCCCTGTTGACCGCCGCGGAACATGTCTGCGGCACCGAGCGCCTGGCGGAGGCCGCGCGCCTGCTGGGACTGGCCGACGACGCCGTCATCGTCAATCTGCAGGGTGATGAGCCGGGCATGACGCCCGCCCTGTTGCACGCCACCGCCCAGCTGCTGCTGGACCATCCGCAACGGCAGATGGCCACCGCCGCCGTCCCCGTCACCCACTGGGATGATCTGGCCGATCCCCATACGGTCAAACTGGCGCTCAATGCCGACGGCTGCGCTCAATATTTTTCCCGCGCCCCTATGCCCTGGGATCGCAGCCATTTCCCCCTGAGCAGCGGGCAGACTTTGCCGCAAACCCCGGGCATCTGGTGGCGGCATCTCGGTCTTTACGCCTACCGCAATGCCTTTTTGCAGGACTATGCCGTCTGGCCCGCCAGTCCTCTGGAAAATATCGAGTCGCTGGAGCAGATGCGGGCGTTGGAGCGCGGCGTGCAGATTGCGGTATATTGCGCGGCAGAAGCGCCCCCAGCAGGTGTGGACACCGCCGCCGACCTTGACCGCGTGCGCGCCTTTTTTTCCTGATCATCCACAAGGAGTTATTGTATGGACCTGAAAAAAATCCCGGCCGGCCAGTCACTGCCGGATGACATCAATGTCGTGATCGAGGTACCCCAGGGTTCCTCCGTCAAATATGAACTGGATAAGGAATCCGGCGCCATCGTTGTCGATCGTTTCCTCTTCACCGCCATGCACTATCCGCTCAATTACGGTTTTATCCCCAACACCCTGTCCGACGATGGTGATCCCACCGATTGTCTGGTTCTGGCGCCCCAGCCCGTCGCTCCCGGCGCCGTGATCCGTGCCCGGCCGGTCGGCGTGCTGATGATGGAAGACGAGAAGGGCATCGATGCCAAGATCGTCGCCGTCCCCCACGACAAGGTCGCTGCCGGTTACTCCGCTATCCGGGATGTCAGTGATCTGCCCGAGCCACTGCGCAACCAGATCCGCCATTTCTTTGAGCACTATAAGGATTTAGAGCCCGGCAAGTGGGTCAAACTCAAGGACTGGGCCAGCGTGGCCGAGGCCCGCAGAATCATCGAAGCGGACGCCGCGCGCTACGCCTGAAGCTCTTGCCGCCCTGCGGCGAAGTAGGCAGACTGAGGGCGACTCGCTTATGCAGGAGAGCCCCATGTCTGTATCACTGTTGGCGCTGAAATCTCCCGAATCGACCGCTCTCAAGCCGTCTGTTTTTGCCGATCTGCAACCAGACGAGCCTCTCTGGAAAAGGGTCCCTAGCCGCGATGATGCCGGCCATCTCCTCGCCGATTTCCGTATGATCTTTCCCGGGCTCCGCCAGAAAAGCGGTATTCGCCAGCAACACACCCTGCGTATTATCAACGCCGTATTGCACCATTACGACTCCTGGGTAGTATTTGCCGATCTCAATATGCGTACGAATTTATTGTGGGTCAGCATCCGCCCACGCCCTGGTTTAACGCTGGAAATTCCCGCAGCGATTAAAACGCTGGTGCCGGAAGCGTTATTATTGGCGCCCTATTGGCGGCGGTAATGGGTGGCAGTTATGGATGGGTTACATAGTATTACATGCCACCTTGATGCCGATGATGCGGCAGAAAAGGGCGGGGTGCGACAATTTGCCGCATTTACCAACTCCCTGAACTTGCCGTAAGGTTGATCCTGTTCGGATGAATCAACTCGTTTCCATCGCTGATATCAGCGTGGTCAATAACTTTAACGATGCTTTTTGTAATAGTTATAGTTGGTGCTATACGCTATATGAAGAGTATTTCGGACTTTATATTGTTATTGCCCACGAGAACACCGTGGGATAATTAACCTGTTGGTTTGTAAAAGTAAGATGCCATTAGTTTGAAGGTCACTCTGAGGCCAAATGATGCCACCATTTCGTAATGGACGTAACGTTTGTCTTGCGCTGCTTTTAAAGCCGCGCCCACCGTGTCGTACGCGTCGTCCCGTCTGGTTGCTTTGCCTGGGGATATGTGCCTTCACCTGTCAGACAGCATCCACAGCGGATGCCACCAGTTTCAGCAACGCGTTTTCATGGAATCTGCACCTCAGCCTGGATGGCGCGGACAACTTCTCTGGGGGAGTGGCACCGGGAGCGGTGGGCAATGCTACCGGCAAAGCGGGTTTTGCATTTAATACCGCGCGCGCCGGGTGGTGGTCCGGCGGTCGGTTGGTCACCGAGTTTTTAGCGATCCAAAATAGCAGTCCGGAGAACTATGTGGGCGATATTCAAGGCGTAAACAACCTGACGGGCCTCAGCAGGGGCGCACTCTATAAACTGTATTACCGCCAAAATATAGGCAATGCCACGCTACGGGCAGGACTCATCAGTGCCAATGATTATTTCGATACAAGCGGGGTGGCGAGCCGGTTCTTGAATGTTTCCTATGGATTCACGCCGACTATTGGTGTCAATGTGCCTGCCGCGTCTTCCTATCCGTTCTCCAGTCTGGGTGTGATGGGAAGTTACGGCGCAGACGGTTGGACCGCCATGGGTGGCGTATTTGAAGGAGATGCCATCCACCCTTTACGGGACCCCTATGATCGCGGCGACATGATTTTGCTGGAGGCCGATCGGAGCGGGTCTTTGGACGGCGGTCACTATACGCTGAAGGTTGGCGCCTGGCAAAACAGTCAGCTCCCTCAATATCAATCTGCCTTGGGTAACGATACCAGTGGTCTGTATTCCATAGGAGAGTATCGGTGGAAACAGGCTGGGATGGCTTGGGGGGGATTCCTGGAGTTGGGAGCCGCGCCCAACCCGGTCAATGCCCTGCCATGGTATCTGGGTGCCGGGTTACGGCTTCGTCATTTCTGGTTGGCCCGTCCTGGCGACAGCTTGGGAATCGGCATGGCGCGGGCATGGTTGCGGGGTAGGCCGCACACGGCGGAAACCGACCTTGAATGCTACTACTCCGCCAAAATCATATCCCATCTCTATCTCCAGCCTGACTTGCAATATGTCATCCATCCAAGCGGAAATTATCCCAACGCCTTGGTGGGTCTGCTCAGGCTTCACATGCGACTCTCATGATTTTATTGGGTAATCTCTACCATATCGGACCTGTTATGACAATATGCAAATGATGAAGTCATCTGTCAATCAATAAACAACGTCGTTTTCTGCTGAAATACCATTTCATATCATCCTCTCTCCTTATTTTGCCCGCGTATGCGGGTGTTTTTTTGAAATTAAAAAAGTTACTTTTAGTTTGTAGGGCATTCCATATGAATTTTTAGGCGACCCAATAATACTACTATTGTAGATAGCTGAACTTTCTGGGGTCCCGACTTATTCAAGCTGGCATCTGTCTTTGAGCTCCACTGTCATCTCGCCATACATAGCCGCGATGAAATCATGTTGCTCAGTTCAGTGATCAGGGACGTGGGCGCTGGTCCAGAATGGGCGATGATGCGTTGGGGACTCATTCCGCACTGGGCGAAGCCCGTCTCCCGTGTGGCGGATGAGCAGAAGACCGCGACGAATACACGGCGGAAGGCGTGTTCTGGGTGCCCTTATCGGGCCGCTGGGACAGGGTGCAGGCCGCCGCCAAACAGCCGGACATCGGCAAGCGCATCGACGATGCCATGACCGAGATCAAGGCTTTTACCGAGTCGATGCTGGCCATTGTTCCTGACACCGCGGATCGGAAGATCTTCCTCAATGAGGCTGACAAAGTGTATCGTCTCGCAATACAAGGTTTTTTCGACCAGATTGCCAAGCCATTCGAGATAAATCTGAAAGATCTGACCCGCGACAAATATGTTGTGACTACCAAGCGCAAAAAACAAATCGAAGAAGATCATTCGTGGAGCATAAAATCTAAAAATAAGATTTTATTATTCCAAGTGGGTTTTTTGTTTGGGGCAATACAAGGAAAATGTGTAGCAACACCTTGGTTGTGGCGCTGCGGGAACAGGATAAAACTCAACAGAGAAAAGCTGGAGAAAGAACTGAAAGATGAGTTTTCAACTCCGCACGCAGGAAACTGGGACCCTGCCGCTCTGATCGCCAAGTCAGTTGAATATCGTTCAACGGATAATATAGAACAGTTGAACAAAAATTTAATGTCGCCAATCTCATTTGCGCTCAAGAAGATTGTGAGGCACCTCGAACGTCAAGAAAAACCTCATAAACTCAGAAATAATTAGCCTAGGTGCGATACAGAGAAATATACAGGTAGCATAGTGAATCAATGGGGTGCGGTTCTCGGAAGCTGTTGTCAGCAGACAGGATCGGCTTCCAAACAGGACAATGACAAAAGCCACCGAACGGCAGCTTTTGCTGCATGACCGCCCATTTCGCGTTGGATCACGCGGCCTCGTGCCGCAAGGATTCGTAGCCGATGCAGGCCAGCCAAACCGTCTTCGGTATGGGTCTAGCCCCACTTTTATAGTAGGCAATCATGCGGCGGGTCATACCGATAGCCTGGGCGGCCTGATTCAGACTGAGCCGGTTTCGCTCCATCCATACGGCGAACTCCTCGCGCGTGGGCAGGCCTGCCTGCTGGCGACCCAGGTTGTACAGTTGGTCTGCTCCCAGGTCCAGCCCGCCCGGCCAACTCAGGCCATCTCCCCAGTCATCGCTTTGGGCCTGCGCAAAAATCGCCGGATCGTGGAGAGCGGCAAAGGGGTCTCCTTCCCGCTTGGGACCAGTGGTGCTGCTCAGGTCTGTCACAAAGGTCTCTCCAGTCGACCATTCGATGGTGACCTGGAATGGCCCGGTGATCTCGGCTTTGCGAATTTGTGGTGCATGGTTCATGGGTTCAGCCTCCGGTATTCCGCCAGCAACGTCTCCCGACGCGCCACTATCCAAGCGCGCACGGGAACCAATCGCTTCCGTGGTGTCCCAAAGCCTGGGAGCAACTCCCCGGTTTCGATGGCCAAGGACACCCGCGATCCATCCCGGAATTGGACGTGGACGTGAGGCAACGGATGGGGCTCTCGACCGTTGATGCGCACGCGCCAATCATCCACCAGGGGATACGTCGTCATAGGCTCAGGATAGGGCATCTATTGCACTATCTCAAGGAATGGTCCTGCCTATACCTCCATTTGTTCCGCGATCTCCAGGGCGTCGTCCACCTCAATGCCCAAGTACCGGAAAGGCTTTGTCCGTGAGCAACGTCGCTGACACGCAGGGCCACCAGATCACAGCCACGCAGCTTGCTGTCGATAGCAAGGTCGAAAAGCGCAAGGTCACGGATTCTGGACGCCAACTGCAGACGAATCCGGATAGCCCAGACCTCTTGCAGCTTGAAGGGGCGTTTTTGGCCGACGATCTTGCCCTTGTTCCAGGGCGCGGAGGACGGAGAGGTTGAACGGTCTTTGGCTTGCATGACACAATCTCCCTTGTGAGGCCGGTAGGAGGCCATTCTCTCACCGCTGCCGAATATGGCGGTATCAGACTGGAAGCGGACGTTGGGTTGCGCTAGAGTTTCTGTGCCGCGAAGAGCGACCAAGCCAGAAGTGGGGCGTGTCCGCGATGGGATAGATACCGTCCGAAACAGCAGAAAGGGCGAGTAAAGACTGGAAGCGGCCATTTACGATGCCATCAAAACGCTCTCCACTGTGTTGGTTCTGGCTCTAATACACCAAAATACATCATATAAAGATATGCGGGCGCGGATTAGCTTCGTATGTTATATGTTGGCCAATTATTGATGATATTGCGTACCAGGATTTTGCGCGTCAATCCTGAGATCGCCCCATTTTAAATTACTTGATATATAATCGTGGAAAACTTATGGTTACTGAATCAACCAGTGCAGCATATGACATCGGCCGCATAGCATCATACTGCGTCGTTTTCATTCTTACCATCTTTCCGGCCATCTATAAACTAATGCAGTTTTTCGCTTCTGGTAATTTTTATCGTATAAAAATATCAAAATCAGATACAAACCTAAATATTATCGAGAAATTAATAGAGTCTGACACGAAAAACTCCGCGAAAATAATCACACAGGAATCAAAAGATATTTGTAGTACTATTGTAGAGGAATCTGTTTTTCATATAC
>JAKBXD010000045.1 GCA_021840785.1 Pseudomonadota bacterium | reverse complement strand
GACCGAAGCGCGCGAAGCCGGTGCCGACATCGTCGGCATGGAAGATCTCGCGGAGCAGGTGAAGGCCGGGCATATGGACTTTGATGTGGTGATTGCTACACCCGATGCCATGCGTGTGGTGGGCACACTGGGCCCAGTGCTGGGTCCCCGTGGTTTGATGCCGAACCCTAAAGTGGGGACGGTGACTACAGATATACGTACGGCCGTAATCAATGCCAAGGGTGGGCAGGTGCGTTATCGTGCCGACAAGGGTGGTATTGTGCATAGCACGATCGGCAAGTCTTCCTTCGAGGTGAAGGCATTGCATGAAAATCTGTTGGCGCTGATCGACAGTCTGCGTAAAGCCAAGCCGACCACCAGTAAAGGTATATATATCCGTAAAGTGAGTATCTCCCCGACCATGGGTCCTGGTGTCGCCGTGGATCTCGGCGGCCTCGGTTAAAGATTTCCGTCTCTGGGCGGGAAGGTCGGCGTAAGCCGGCGTACGAAGACCGCAGGGGGCGTAAGCCTTAATGATTTTCCCTGCGTAGGCGACGGCGTGCCAAACCTTTTGGCCGCCTCGGTTTAGATAGGAGGTGACATTCACGTGAGTCTTAAACTCGCAGAAAAGGAACAAGTCGTCACCGCTTTGCAAGCCAAACTCATTGGGGCGCAAGCCGCAGTGGTGGCGGAATATCGCGGTTTGACGGTGGCACAAATGACGGTTTTCCGGGCAGAAGCACAAAAGCAGTCGGTGCATGTGCAGGTTGTGAAAAACACGCTGTTGAAGCGTGCTCTCGCGGGAACATCCTTCACGGTGATGGACCCCTTGTTAAAGGGTCCTTTGGTGTTTGCGGCGGCGGAGGACCCTGTTGCCCTTGCCAAGCTCTTCACCGACCATGCAAAGCGTTTCGACAAACTGGTTATTACCGGTGGCGTGCTTAGTGGCAAGCAAATCGATGCGGCGGCAATAACGCAGTTGAGCAAAATGCCTTCGCGTGAGGAGTTGCTGGCCAGATTGCTCGGCACCATGCTGGCACCGGTTTCCGGCCTTGTCCGCACCCTTAACGAGGTCCCGAGCCGTTTTGTTCGGACCTTGGCGGCAGTCCGCGATCAACGCGCTGCCTAATTCACTATTGAACTGAAGGAGTTGGTAAAATGGCATTGTCCAAAGTAGAAATTTTAGACGCTATTGCTGGTATGACCGTACTGGAGCTGTCTGAGCTTATCAAAGAAATGGAAGAGAAGTTTGGCGTGTCTGCGGCGGCTGTCGCGGTTGCGGCACCCGCTGGTGGCGCGGCGGGTGGCGAGGGTGCGGCGGCTGTAGAAGAGCAGACCGAATTTGACGTTATCCTGACCGCTGCCGGTGCCAACAAGGTCAACACCATCAAGGTGGTGCGGGCCATTACTGGTCTTGGCCTGAAGGAAGCGAAGGACCTGGTCGACGGTGCGCCGAAGCCAGTGAAGGAAGGCGTAGCTAAGGCTGAAGCCGAAAGCGTCAAAGCGCAGCTCGTCGAGGCCGGTGCCGAGGCGGAGATCAAATAATCTGTAGTAAATAGGGTAAACTTATCGGCTGGCGGCGTAAAGCGCTGCCAGCCCCTCATTGTTTGCGGAAAGCAGCTTTAACCGCTTGCCCCTGAACCATGCAGTCGTCGCGCGGAGCATCCATGGCCTACTCTTTTACTGAAAAGAAACGGATTCGTAAAGACTTTGGCAAAAGCCAGAGCATTCTTGCTGTGCCATATCTGCTGGCTACGCAGATGGATTCCTACCGGGAGTTTCTCCAGGAGTCTGTGTCCCCGGCAGCGCGAAAAGCAACGGGTTTGGAAGCTGTTTTCCGCTCGATTTTTCCGATGGAGAGCTATTCTGGCAATGCCACGCTGGATTATGTTTCATACCGTCTCGAAAAACCGGTGTTCGATGTGGTTGAGTGCCGTCAGCGTGGACTGACGTATTGTGCCGGATTGCGTGTGCGTCTGCGCTTGGCGGTGATGGAAAAAGACGACGCCACGGGGGCCAAGCGCGTTAAGGACGTGAAGGAGCAAGACGTCTACATGGGCGAACTGCCGCTGATGACTGAGCACGGTTCTTTCGTGATCAACGGCACCGAGCGTATTATCGTTTCGCAGTTGCATCGTTCGCCGGGCGTTTTCTTCGATCATGATCGCGGTAAGACCCATTCTTCGGGAAAGCTTCTTTTTAACGCGCGCATCATCCCTTACCGGGGCTCGTGGTTAGACTTCGAATTTGATCCCAAGGATCACGTCTATGCGCGTATCGATCGCCGTCGCAAATTGCCGGCAACGACCCTTCTGCGCGCGTTAAACTACAGCACTCAAGACATTCTTGAGATGTTTTTTGATACAGAGACTTTCCGTATCATTGACGGTGATCTGCGATATGTCTTAATCCCCCAGCGGTTGCAGGGTGAAATGGCGACTTTTGATATCGCCAATCCGCAGACCGGTGAAGTATTGGTGCAGACGGGCAAACGAATTACTGCACGTCAAACGAAAGCGCTCGCCGAGGTTCCAGGCATGCACGAGATCCCCGTGCCGGATGCCTTCCTTCTGGGTAAGGTTGCCGCCAGGGATGTCGTGCACCCAGAAACCGGCGAAGTGCTTGTGCAGGCTAATGAGCCAATAAGTGGTGAGGTCCTGGATCTTCTGCGTCAAGGGCCATCGCTTACGCTACACACCTTATATATCAATGAACTGGATCGTGGGCCTTACATTTCTGAAACGTTGCGCGTCGATACGTCGCGTGATGCCCACGAGGCGCAGATGGAAATCTATCGCCTGATGCGTCCGGGTGAACCACCGACGAAGGACGCGGCCCAGAACCTCTTCCAGGGACTTTTCTTCAGCCCGGATCGCTATGATCTGTCTGCTGTAGGCCGCATGAAGTTCAATCGCAGGGTGAATCGCGACGAGATTACTGGTCCTGGCGTACTCAATAACGAGGATATTGTCGCGGTGCTCAAGGTGCTGATTGCCCTGCGTAACGGTGTCGGCGAGATTGATGACATCGACCATCTTGGTAACCGGCGAGTGCGCTCAGTCGGCGAATTGATGGAGAACCAGTTCCGCCTCGGTCTGGTACGCGTCGAGAGAGCCGTGAAGGATCGTCTCGCGCTAGCCGAGAGCGAGGGCCTCACCCCCCAGGATCTCATTAACGCCAAGCCCATTGCGGCGGTGGTCAATGAGTTCTTCGGCTCCAGCCAGCTTTCCCAGTTCATGGATCAGACCAATCCACTTTCGGAGGTCACCCATAAACGCCGGGTTTCCGCACTGGGGCCGGGTGGCTTGACCCGTGAGCGGGCGGGTTTCGAGGTGCGTGACGTACATCCGACACATTACGGACGTATCTGCCCGATTGAAACGCCAGAAGGCCCGAATATTGGTTTGATCAATAGCTTATCCTGCTATGCACGCACTAATTCCTATGGTTTTCTTGAAACGCCTTATCGACGCGTTGTCGATTGCCGTGCGACCGATGAGATCGAATACCTGTCGGCTATTGAAGAGGGTAATTATATGATTGCCCAGGCGAACTCCGCGGTGGACGAAAATGGTGTGCTGACCGACGAACTCGTCTCTTGCCGACACAAGAATGAATTCACCCTGGCGAATCCCGACCAAGTTCAGTTCATGGATGTTTCGCCGCGACAAATCGTCTCGGTGGCGGCCAGTATGATCCCCTTCCTGGAGCATGATGACGCCAACCGCGCCTTGATGGGTTCTAATATGCAACGCCAGGCGGTGCCGACGGTGCGCTCTGACGCGCCGATGGTGGGCACGGGCATGGAGCGGGTGGTCGCCATCGATTCTGGTGCGGCGGTTGTCGCGCGGCGTGGCGGTGTGGTGGATATCGTCGATGGTGCCCGCATCGTCATTCGCGTCAATGATGAGGAAACCTTGCCGGAAGAGCCCGGTGTGGACATTTACAACCTCGTGAAGTACGCACGTTCGAACCAAAACACGACACTGAATCAGCGCCCCGTGGTCAAGGTGGGTGATTTGGTCAGTTGCGGCGATGTGCTAGCCGATGGGCCGAGTACGGAGATGGGTGAACTGGCTCTTGGTCAAAATATTCTAGTGGCCTTTATGCCCTGGAACGGCTACAACTTTGAGGACTCGATCTTGATCTCGGAGCGGGTGGTGGCTGAAGACCGCTATACCACCATTCATATCGAGGAGTTCTCGGTCTTCGCGCGTGACACCAAACTGGGACCGGAGGATATTACCCGGGATATTCCCAACGTCGCGGAGGGCGCCTTGCGCCACCTCGATGAGTCCGGCATCGTGATTATCGGTGCGGAATTGGCGCCGGGTGACATTCTCGTCGGCAAGGTCACGCCCAAGGGGGAGACCCAGTTGACGCCGGAAGAGAAACTCCTGCGAGCGATCTTCGGTGAAAAGGCCTCCGACGTGAAAGATAACTCCATGCGGATGCCGGCCGGTATGTATGGCACGGTGATCGACGTGCAGGTCTTTACCCGCGACGGTATCGAGAAGGATAGCCGCGCCAAGTCCATTGAGGAGCACGAGCTCGCACGGATTCGTAAGGATCTGAACGATCAGTATCGTATCGTTGAGGAAGACAGTTATCAGCGTATCGAGCGTCAGCTTATTGGTAAGGTTGCTGAGGGTGGCCCCAACGGCCTTGTGGCCGGAAACAAAGTGACAAAGGCCTATCTGAAGGATTTGCCGCGCAGCAAGTGGTTTGAGATCCGTTTGCGCACGGAAGAAAGCAACGAGTCCCTGGAGCAGATCCGTGCCCAGCTCGAAGACCAGCGCCAACGTCTCGACGCGGTACTCGAAGAAAAGCGGCGCAAGCTGACGCAAGGGGATGATCTGAGTCCAGGTGTTCTGAAGATGGTTAAAGTGCATGTGGCCATCAAAAGACACTTGCAGCCCGGCGATAAGATGGCCGGACGCCACGGCAACAAAGGTGTGGTATCGAAGATCGTTCCCGTAGAAGATATGCCTTATCTTGCCGACGGTACGCCGGTAGATATTGTGCTCAATCCGCTGGGTGTGCCGTCACGAATGAACGTGGGACAGATTCTCGAAACCCACTTGGGGTGGGCGGCTAAGGGTCTGGGTAAGAAAATCGGCGGGATGCTGGATAGTGAGGTCGCCATGTCAGAAATGCGCGCCTTTCTCGCGGAGATCTATAATCGTTCTGGTAAAAAAGAGGATCTCGACAGTCTGACTGATCAGGAAATACGCGAGCTCGCCATGAATCTTCGCGGTGGTGTGCCCATGGCGACCCCGGTCTTTGATGGCGCTTCTGAAGAAGAGATCCGCGATATGCTGGAGTTGGCGGATTTGCCGCGCAGCGGTCAGGTCACGCTGTATGATGGGCGGACCGGTGATGCCTTTGACCGCCCGGTAACGGTGGGCTATCTCTACATGCTCAAGCTCCATCACCTGGTGGATGACAAGATGCATGCCCGTTCCACCGGACCTTACAGTCTGGTCACCCAGCAACCCTTAGGCGGCAAGGCCCAGTTTGGTGGCCAGCGCTTCGGTGAAATGGAGGTGTGGGCGTTGGAGGCCTATGGTGCGGCTTACACCCTGCAGGAAATGCTCACCGTGAAGTCGGACGACGTAAGCGGGCGCAGCAAAATGTATGAATCCATCGTCAAGGGTGATTTCCGCATGGATGCCGGAATGCCGGAGTCTTTCAATGTGCTGTTGAAAGAACTGCGCTCTTTGGGTATCGATATTGAATTGGAACAATCCAAATAAATTTCCGCCCGCGGCGGGCAAGGGTGAATGCCTTGAAAGACTTATTAAAGCTCTTCAAACAAAACGATCAGCAAGAAGAATTCGATGCGATTCGAATCGGTATCGCGTCCCCTGACAAGGTGCGGTCATGGTCTTTTGGCGAAGTAAAAAAGCCGGAAACGATCAATTACCGGACCTTCAAGCCGGAGCGCGAGGGGCTGTTCTGTGCCAAAATTTTTGGGCCGATCAAAGACTACGAGTGCCTCTGTGGTAAGTACAAGCGTCTTAAGCACCGCGGCGTAGTCTGTGAAAAGTGTGGCGTTGAGGTGACTCAGGCGCGAGTCCGGCGTGAGCGGATGGGACATATTGAACTTGCCAGCCCCGTCGCGCATATCTGGTTTCTCAAATCTCTGCCGAGCCGCATGGGCATGATTCTCGATATGCCCCTGCGCGATATCGAACGGGTCCTTTATTTTGAGGCGTATGTGGTGGTTGATCCGGGTGTGACTGCCCTTGAGCGCGGAAACATCCTCACCGAAGACCAGTATTTGGACGCTTTAGAAGAACACGGTGACGAATTTACGGCCAAAATGGGTGCCGAAGGTATCCGCGACTTGCTGCGCGGTATTCCGCTGACTCAAGAAATTGAACGGATCCGCAATGAGCTGCGGGAGAGCAATTCCGATACAAAAACCAAGAAGTTTAGCAAGCGCCTCAAGATTCTGGAAGGCTTTGAGCAGTCCGGCAATCGTCCCGAGTGGATGATCTTGGAAGTGCTCCCTGTTCTGCCACCGGATCTGCGCCCGCTGGTACCGCTGGATGGCGGGCGCTTCGCGACCTCTGATCTCAATGATCTCTATCGGCGCGTCATTAACCGCAACAACCGATTGAAGCGCCTGCTAGAGCTGAAGGCACCGGACATCATTGTCCGTAACGAAAAGCGTATGTTGCAGGAAGCGGTGGATGCGCTTCTGGATAACGGGCGTCGCGGGCGCGCCATTTCCGGCCCCAACAAGCGTCCGCTCAAGTCGCTGGCGGACATGATCAAAGGTAAGCAGGGTCGTTTTCGCCAGAATCTGCTCGGCAAGCGGGTGGATTATTCCGGCCGCTCCGTTATCGTCGTCGGACCCGAGCTGCGTTTGCATCAGTGCGGATTGCCGAAGAAAATGGCCCTGGAGCTGTTCAAGCCCTTCATCTTTAACAAGTTGGAGGAACGTGGCCTGGCGACCACAATCAAGGCCGCCAAGCGCCTGGTTGAGCAGGAAAAGCCGGAGGTCTGGGACATCCTTGAAGAGGTGATCCGCGAACATCCGGTGATGCTCAACCGCGCACCCACCTTGCACCGTCTTGGTATACAGGCTTTTGAGCCGATACTGATCGAAGGTAAGGCTATTCAGTTGCATCCGCTGGTGTGCGCCGCGTATAACGCCGATTTCGATGGCGATCAGATGGCAGTGCATGTCCCGCTTTCGCTGGAGGCACAACTGGAAGCGCGGACATTGATGATGTCCACCAACAATATTCTGAGCCCGGCCAACGGGGAACCGGTAATTGTGCCGTCTCAGGACATTGTGCTCGGACTTTACTACGTCAGTCAGGAGCGTGCGGACGCGAAGGGTGCTGGTGGTGTTTTCGCGGATACGGCGGAAGTGCGGCGTGCTTACGAGACCGGCAACCTGGGGCTGCACGCTCGAATCACCGTCCGCTTTCGCGGGGAGCGTATGGACACCACGGCAGGACGCGCCCTGCTTGGAGATATTCTTCCCGAAGGCCTCCCCTTTAGTGTGATCAACCGGGTGCTGAAGAAAAAGGTGATCGGTGAACTGATCAATATCTGTTACCGCCGCCTGGGTGTTAAAGACACCGTTATTTTTGCCGACCAGTTGATGTATACAGGCTTTCGCATGGCCACGCGTGCGGGCATTTCCTTCGGTGCGGGAGACATGGTGACCCCCCCGGAAAAGGAAGGCATCCTGGCGCGCTCCGAGGATGAGGTTAAAGCCATTCAGGATCAATATACCTCGGGTCTGGTGACCGAGGGCGAACGCTATAACAAGGTCGTCGATATCTGGTCGCGCGCTACGGATGAAGTCGCCAAGGCCATGATGGACCGGGTCAGCAAAGATACGGTGTCCTTGCCCGATGGCGGATCGGTCCAGCAGGATTCGTTCAACTCTATATTTATGATGGCCGATTCCGGGGCGCGTGGTTCTGCGGCACAGATCCGTCAGCTCGCCGGTATGCGCGGCCTGATGGCAAAGCCTGACGGCTCAATTATTGAAACCCCCATTACCGCGAATTTCCGTGAAGGTCTCAACGTTCTGCAGTACTTCATCTCCACCCACGGTGCCCGTAAGGGTCTTGCCGACACTGCGCTAAAAACGGCGAACTCCGGATATTTAACGCGGCGTCTGGTGGATGTGACCCAGGATCTGGTCGTGGTTGAGACCGATTGTGGTTCGGAGGAAGGTCTGCCCATGACCTCTCTCGTGGAGGGCGGTGAGGTCATCGAACCACTGCGCGACCGCGTACTGGGTCGCGTAGTGGCGGAAGACGTGGTTCACCCCAACACCGGTGAGGTCGTCATTGCCCGCAATACCCTGCTCATGGAGCAGCACTTGGGTCAATTGGACGAGTTGGGTGTGGATGCCCTGAAGGTGCGTTCGCCGCTGACCTGTCGTTCACGGCATGGTGTCTGTGCGCTGTGTTACGGACGTGATCTGGCGCGCGGCCATCTGGTCAATGCGGGCGAAGCGGTCGGCGTTATTGCTGCCCAGTCCATTGGCGAACCAGGTACCCAGTTGACTATGCGCACCTTTCACATTGGTGGTGCGGCCAGTCGGTCTGCGGCGCAGAGCAGCATCGATATCAAGCAGGGCGGGGTGTTCCGTTACCAGCCCAACCTTCGGCTGGTCACCCACTCCAGTGGGCGGCATGTGGTCGTCGGACGGAATGGTGAGGTGACGGTCACCGATGAACAGGGGCGTGAAAAGGAGCGTTACAAAGTACCTTACGGCGCGACCATTCTGGTGGATGACAATGCACCGGTTACGGCAGGTCGGCGGGTGGCGGAGTGGGATCCGCATACGCGGCCTATTGTCAGCGAAGTCGGTGGTCGAATTTCTTTGAAGGATGCGGTGGAGGGCACGAGCGTGGCCATTCAAACCGACGAAATCACGGGACTGTCGACGCTTGTCGTCATCGATGCTAAACAACGCCCATTGCAGGGCCGCGATTTGCGACCGGTAATCAGTTTGCTGGATGAGCATGGCCAGGATCTGAAATTGCCGGGCACTGATTTGCCTGCACGTTATTTCCTGCCGGCAAAGGCGATTATCGCGGTGCATGAGGGTATGGAAATTCATCCTGGTGACATTCTGGCACGTCTGCCGGTGGGTACCACCAAGACGCGCGACATTACCGGCGGTCTGCCCCGTGTGGCTGAACTCTTTGAGGCACGACGTCCCAAGGACTTCGCTGTCATCGCGGAGCACGAGGGCATCATTGGCTTCGGCAAAGACACCAAAGGTAAGCAGCGACTGATCATCACCGACGAGAATGGGGACCAGCACGAGTATCTTATTCCTAAAGGTCGCCACGTGACGGTCTACGAAGGCGAGCGGGTTAGTCCCGGTGAGCAGCTTGTAGAGGGGCAGCCGGTTCCGCATGATATTTTGCGCGTATTGGGTGTGCAGGCTTTGGCCAATTACATCGTCGATGAAGTGCAGGATGTATACCGTCTGCAGGGCGTGCGTATCAATGATAAGCATATCGAGGTGATCCTGCGCCAAATGCTTCGCAGGGTCGAGGTGACATTTAGTGGGGATAGCTCCCTTATTCCCGGCGACCAGGTGGACCGGGCGCGGGTTGAAGATGAAAATATCAAGCTTGAAGCCCTTGGCAAAGAACTGGCGCGCTTCACCCCGATGCTGTTGGGTATCACCAAGGCAAGTCTGTCCACGGAATCCTTCATCTCGGCGGCGAGTTTCCAGGAAACCACTCGCGTACTCACCGAGGCTGCCGTATCAGGCAAGGTGGATGACTTGCGAGGTCTAAAGGAAAACGTCATTGTTGGACGACTGATCCCCGCAGGGACGGGTCTCGCTTATCATGAGCATCGTCGGCGACTGAATCGCGGGGAGCCTGTCCATTCCGTGGAGAAGGCGGTGCGGAGTGATCTCTCCGTATCGGTAACCGAAACCCAGTAATTGGTTATGTGACTAAGACTTGCCTTGACAGTCAAGACAAGTCTAACTAGAATGCGCCCTCTCATCGATGAGGGCGGGCTGCCATCATCGTACTCTGGAGATTGTAAATGCCCACATTAAATCAGCTCGTGCGTAAGCCACGTAAGCGGCCTGTCGCCAAAAGCAAGGTTCCTGCCTTGGACGCTAACCCGCAGAAGCGAGGGGTGTGTACCCGTGTCTACACGACAACCCCTAAAAAGCCCAACTCAGCGTTGCGTAAGGTCGCCCGTGTGCGTCTCACGAATGGTTTTGAGGTCAGTAGTTATATTCCGGGTGAGGGTCACAACCTGCAAGAGCACTCGGTGGTGCTGATTCGCGGTGGTCGCGTAAAGGATCTTCCCGGTGTGCGCTATCACATCGTGCGTGGCACCCTGGATACGGCTGGCGTTAAAAACCGTAAGCAGTCGCGTTCCAAGTATGGCGCCAAGCGTCCCAAGTAAGCATTAATTGTAAGGAGTTGTTGCGCCATGCCAAGACGTCGTGAAGTACCCAAGCGGATTGTCCTGCCGGATCCCAAATACAAAGAAGAAGTGATTGCCAAGTTCGCTAACGTAATGATGCGCGATGGCAAAAAGAGCACCGCTGAAAAAATCGTTTACGGCGCCCTGGAAATGGTGGCGGAGCGCAGCAAAAGCGACGCCCTCGAAATTTTTCGTAAGGCGATTGATAACGTGCGGCCCGTGGTGGAAGTGAAAAGCCGCCGCGTCGGTGGCGCCACCTACCAGGTGCCCGTGGAAATCCGTTCGGATCGACGGATGGCGCTGGCCATGCGCTGGCTGCGTGACTCGGCGCGTAAGCGTAACGAAAAGTCCATGGGCAATCGCCTCGCGGCGGAAATTCTCGAAGCGGCCGAAAATCGCGGTAATGCGGTTCGCAAGCGCGAGGAGACCCACCGTATGGCTGAAGCCAATAAGGCCTTTGCACATTTCCGCTGGTAACTGGTTGCACCTTACGCACAAGGACTGAAACGTGGCTCGCACAACCCCCATCGAACGTTATCGCAATATCGGTATCATGGCGCACATTGATGCCGGCAAAACGACAACCACTGAACGCATTTTATTCTACACCGGCGTCTCTCATAAGATTGGCGAAGTGCATGAAGGTACTGCGGTCATGGACTGGATGGCCCAGGAGCAGGAGCGCGGTATCACCATTACCTCCGCGGCGACCACCTGCTTCTGGAAGGGTATGGATGGGCAGCGCGCCGAGCACCGGATCAATATTATTGATACGCCAGGCCACGTCGATTTCACCATTGAAGTGGAGCGGTCACTGCGTGTGCTGGACGGCGCCATGGCCGTGTTTTGCGCGGTAGGTGGTGTGCAGCCCCAGTCTGAAACGGTATGGCGACAGGCCAACAAATATGGCGTCCCCCGTATTGCCTTCGTGAACAAGATGGATCGCCAGGGCGCGAACTTCAAGCGGGTTGTTGAGCAGGTCGCGACCAAGTTGCGGGGTAATCCGATTCCGATTCAACTACCCATTGGCGAAGAGGATCGCTTCAGCGGCGTCATCGATCTGATGAAGATGAAGTCCATCAACTGGGATGACGCGTTGCAGGGCACCCGGTTTACGGAAGAAGAGATTCCCGCCGCTTTGCAAGCGGATGCCGAGGCCGCACGTCACTTCATGGTAGAGGCCATCGCGGACGCCGATGAAGACGTGATGATGAAATACCTCGAAGGTGAGGAAATCAGTATTGCGGAATTGAAGGCGGCCTTGCGCAGGGCGACGATTGCCGGTGCCGTGGTGCCTGTGTTGTGTGGAAGCGCCTTTAAGAACAAAGGGGTGCAGGCAGCGTTGGATGCCGTGCTGGACTACCTGCCGTCGCCAGTCGATATCAAGCCGGTGGAAGGCACGCATCCTGATAGCGGGGTGGAAATCGTCCGCGCTGCAGATGATAGCGAGCCTTTCTCGGCCTTGGCGTTCAAAATCGCGACGGATCCCTTTGTCGGGCAGCTCACTTTCTTCCGGGTTTATTCGGGGGTGCTCACTGCGGGTTCCACGGTGCTCAATCCAGGCCGCGATCAGAAAGAACGTATTGGCCGCGTGCTACAGATGCATGCCAACGAGCGCCATGAAATCAAGGAAGTGTTCGCGGGAGATATTGCCGCCGCCGTCGGGCTGAAAACCGCCTACACCGGAGATACACTCTGTGACTTAAGTAAGCCGATTGCCTTGGAGCAGATGGAATTCCCCGAACCGGTGATTCATGTTGCGGTCGAGCCAAAAACCAAGGCAGATCAAGAAAAGATGGGCGTCGCCCTGGGCAAGCTTGCTCAGGAAGACCCGTCGTTTCGGGTGCGTACCGATCAAGAATCCGGGCAGACCATCATTTCCGGTATGGGAGAATTGCACCTGGAGATCATTGTCGACCGCATGAAGCGCGAATTCGGCGTTGAGGCGACCGTCGGTGCTCCGCAGGTGGCGTACCGCGAGACGATTCGCAAAATGGTTGAGTCAGAAGGCAAGTTTGTCCGCCAGTCAGGTGGACGCGGTCAATACGGACACGTATGGTTGCGTCTTGAGCCCCTTGAGCCAGGAAGCGGTTTTGTCTTTGAGAACGGGGTGGTCGGCGGTACCGTACCCAAAGAGTTCATCAACCCAACCGAAAAGGGTATTGAAGAAGCGCTGGAAAATGGTATCATCGCTGGCTTCCCTGTGGTGGACGTTAAAGTCACCCTTTTTGACGGTTCTTACCATGATGTCGACTCTTCCGAGGCGGCATTCAAAATCGCAGGGTCGATGGGTTTCAAAGCGGGCGCGGCGAAGGCCAACCCGGTATTGCTGGAACCCATTTTTGCCGTAGAGGTGGTAACTCCGGAAGAATATATGGGTGACATCATCGGTGACATCAATAGCCGT
>JAKBXD010000044.1 GCA_021840785.1 Pseudomonadota bacterium | reverse complement strand
CGATTTCGTTGTTCACATACAGCACGGAGGCAATGATGGTATCCGGACGAATCGCCGCCGCAAAAGCCTGAAGGTCGACCAGACCATCTTCCTGCACCTCCAGATAAGTGATTTCAAAACCTTCACGCTCCAACTGGCGGCAGGTGTCCAGGGTCGCCTTGTGCTCCGTACGCAAGGTGATGAGATGTTTGCCTTTACCGGAATAGAAATGCGCCGCGCCCTTGAGAGCCAGATTGGTTGCTTCCGTCGCGCCTGAAGTCCAAACAATTTCACGGGGATCGGCATGAATGGCATCGGCCACCTGCTGGCGCGCCTTTTCCACCGCTTTTTCCGCCGTCCAGCCGTAGGGATGGGAACGGCTGGCCGCATTACCGAAATCATGGGTCAGAAAAGGCAGCATCTGTTCCAGAACCAGCGGATCCACCGGCGTCGTCGCCTGATAATCCAGATAAATGGGACGATCCGGATTGATCAGCAAGGATTGCTCGCTGTTCAGTTCAATGATCTTGGGTTGATTCATTTCTTGCACCTCACGGTCTCAAGCGGTTTTATGCGTCGAATGCACAGATGTTTTGTCCATCATTCGAATCGGTACAACCTGTGCCGATTCCTTACTCAGTTGCTGCTCCACCAGTTGTCCGAGAGTGATCCCACCGAGAAATTGAGCAATACGGCCTCCCAACTCCTCCCACAGGTCATGGGTAAGACACTGCTGCCCATCCCCTTTGCAACACTGCTGCGGGTCACCCCCACATTGGGTCGTGCTGATCGACTCATTGACCGCCTCGACAATGTGCGTCAGCGGGATCTCCGAATCCGGCATGGCCAAGCGATAACCACCGCCCGGCCCACGTACGCTTTCCACCAAGCCATAACGACGCAAGCGTCCAAAGAGTTGCTCCAAATAGGCCACAGAGATCTGCTGACGCTGCGCGATATCGGCTACCGTCACCACACCACCACGCTGATTGAGCGCCAGATCCAGCATGGCGGTCACTGCGTAACGCCCTTTCGTCGTCAGTTTCATATTCGGTGCTCCTTTGCACGACATCCTACTATCTATACTAAATTAGTCAAGTATTACCCGTCCGCGTTTCTTTCTTTTCTGGAATATCATTCTCCAGCCTGCAGACGATTTCCTCCACGGGCATCATCGCCTCTTGCGGTTGCAAACGCTGCACACCCTCCCGCAGTTGCGCAATCTCCGCATCCTGGCGATGCATGTGTTCCAGCATACACTCCACGGCCCGCGCCACCGGGTCCGGCATCGGCCCGGTCAAACCGTAGGCTTCGAAGTTATCCGTATGCTCACCCTTACTAACGACCCGTCCAGGGATACCCACCACCGTAGCCCCCTTTGGCACCGATTTAACGACCACCGCGTTCGAGCCAATCCGCGCATTATCCCCAACCGTAATAGGCCCCAGCACCTTGGCGCCGGCGCCGACAATGACACCATGCCCCAAGGTCGGATGGCGCTTGCCCGGTTGCCAGGAGGTACCACCCAGGGTCACACCGTGATAGAGGGTGCAATCATCACCGATTTCCGCCGTTTCACCGATTACGACCCCCATACCATGATCAATAAAGAAGCGTTCACCGATCTGCGCTCCCGGATGAATCTCGATACCGGTCCAGAATCGGGAAAAAGCCGCCAGACTGCGGGCCAGAAGACGCCAACGGTGGCACCAGAGGCCATGGGCCACGCGATGCAGGAACAGGGCATGGACGCCGGGATAGGTAAGCAACACTTCCAGACGGGTTCGCGCCGCCGGATCGCGCGCAAAGACTGCGTCGAGGTCACCCCGCCAGTGCCCACCCATCGTTACACCTCCCACCTTAACCCGAGCCGTCCCCCAGCCCCGCATTAAAGACTATCCTGATCCTTTCTGTCTACTTTAGCAGCCCAGCGCTCGATTTCGGTGAGGATGCCGCGCAAAATATTCACCTCGTTCCGACTGGGCCGGGCACGATCAAAAAGACGACGCAGGCGACGCATCATGCGGGTTGCGCGCAAATCCTGAAGAAAACCGCTGCGGCGCAGCACATGCTGCAGGTGTCCGTAAAAGCCTTCCATATCCTCGACGGGGGCGGGCTGCTCCTCCGGCGGCGCTGCCGGTTGTGGCGGGGTCGTCCGAGCGGCGATATGGAGCTCATAGGCCAACACCTGCACCGCCTGCCCCAGATTCAGGGAATGATATTCTTCCGCCGTCGGGATATGCACCAGCACTTGACAACGATCCAATTCGGCATTCGTCAGACCCGTCCGTTCCCGACCGAAGAGCAAGGCACAGTCCCCATTGCCCAAATCAGCTAGAATTTCCCCCGCGGCCTCCCGTGCGTTGCTGCTGGGCCATTGGATACGACGATCTCGGGCGCTGGTGCCATAGACTTTGTGGCAACCCTGCAAGGCCGTATCCAGATCGGCGCAGACCCGGGCAGTATCCAGAATATCTTCGGCCCCGGAAGCAAGGGCCGTGGCCTCTGGATCGGGGAAGAAACGCGGATTGATCAGCACCAGGTGGCGCAACCCCATCACCTTCATCGCTCGTGCCGCCGCGCCGATATTGCCGGGATGACTGGGTTCAACGAGGACGATACGCAAACCTTGCAAAGACGTCCCGATCATGTCCGCCGCCCGCGTCCGTGCGGCCATCGCCATTCTCCTTTATACTGATTCAACTCCGACTCATCCTCGCACAAGGTTCCCATGCAGCATCCTATTCTCGTTACCGCCATTCGCGCGGCCCGCAAAGCTGGCGATATCATCAACCGCAGCTTCGACCGGGTCAATGAAATCAGCATCACCACTAAGGCGCACAATGACTTTGTCACTGACGTTGATCAGCGCGCCGAGGCCGCCATCGTTGAAATCGTGCGTCGCGCCTATCCCGATCATGGGATTCTCGCCGAAGAAGGGGGGCGCATCTCCGATAAAGACTTCGAGTGGATCATCGATCCACTGGACGGCACCACCAACTTCATCCACGGCATGCCGCAGATCTGCGTCTCCATTGCCGTCCGCCACTTCGACCGTCTTGAGCACGCCGTCATCTACAACCCGGTGCATAACGAACTGTTTACCGCCAGCCGCGGCAGTGGTGCCCACCTCAATGATCGCCGCCTGCGCATTGCCCAGCGCAAGGATCTGGACGGTGCCCTGCTCGGCACCGGTTTCCCCTTCCGCGACTTTTCTTACCTGGACACCTATCTCGCCACCTTCAAGGCTTTGATGTTGAAGACAGCGGGGATTCGCCGACCCGGTTCGGCGGCCCTGGACCTCGCCTATGTCGCGGCCGGACGTTATGACGGCTTCTGGGAATTCAATCTCAAGCCCTGGGACATCGCTGCCGGTGTGCTACTGGTGCAGGAGGCCGGCGGCGTCGCCACCGACTTCAAGGGTGATCAGGGCTATCTCCAGAATGGCAACATCGTCGCCGGTAATTTGCGGGTTCACGCCCAGATGCTGCACATCATCAGTCAGGAGATTAACAAAGCGGCTTCCTGATCCGGGGTTGCCCGGCATCTGGACGCAAAAGCCCCGTACTCCTGGTCATCCCCCAAGGGCCTCCCTGATGCACTCCAGAAACAGCGCCGATGCCTCATCGATCATAGTCAGGTTGGGTTTTTTCGCGACCATATCGACGGAAATAGCCGCCATCGCCTCCTGATAGCGAAAATATGCTTGCGCTATGGGGGATATGCCTAAACCCAAACTGGCAACATGGCCGCTTACCGGGCTAACGGCGGCAAGCTCTGCAAGAATGGCTGCGGAAACCATCGGAACCTGCATCAGAAGCGTTTTCATGGTGTCGCTGAAGCGTAAATGACAGGCGTATAATCCGAGCAGTGATTTCGGTCCATGATAGGGAGCCGGGGTGTACGCCCGGAGCCAGGACAGCATTTCTGCGGCAGGCATGGGGCACGCGATGGCGTACCCCTGCGCCTGTGATACGCCGAGGGCACTCAGGGCATCCAGGATTTCCGGTGTTTCCGCACCCTCCGCCACGAAGCCCACCCCCAAGCCCTGAGCGAGGCCCAGGAGGCTATGCACAAAATGCAGATTGTCCGGCCGTCGCGCCAACTCCCGCACGAAACTTTGGTCCAGTTTGATCTTGTCGATTGGCAGCTCCTTGAGCCGCAGCAGGGAGGAATAGGCACTACCAACGTCGTCGAGGGCGAGACGCACGCCGGTCGCCTTTATTTCCAGGAGCCTTTGTCGAGCGCTGGCGATAGATAAAAAATCGCCATTCTCCAGTATCTCCAGGGTGATGCGTCCGGGATCGATCCCGGACGGCCCGATGATTTCCGTCAGGCAATGCAAGCAGGCGTCATGGGTGAGGAGTTCCGGTTCCACATTGACGGATACGCTGAGTGGAAATCCCGCTGCTTCCCAGGTAGCCACATCCTGAACCGCTTGAGCGAGGACTGCCCGGGTAAGGGCGCGGCGCTCGTCTACCGAAAGAAACGATAGAAAACGGGCAGGAGCGAGGATTTCACCGGCGCCGTCCAGCAAGCGCGCCAACGCCTCCATACCTACCACTTGACCATTTTCGAGATCGATGACGGGTTGATAATGGACGCGCAAGCCTCCCGCAGCGAATAGGGTGCTCATGCTTTGCCGAAGGGCGGTCACGTCCGTGTCCGTATTGGCGTGATAATAGGTCCAGAATCGCTCCCGATTTCTCTTTGCTTCCTTGATGGTGTAGAGGGCCTGGTCCGCATGACGTAGCAACTGATCAGGATCGCCGTCGTCGAAAGGGTAGAAGGTCAGCCCCAGACTCCCCCCCACGATCACACTGTCCCCGCCGGGAAGCATAAAAGGTGCCTCGATGGCCTCCTGGATCCGGGCGAGGACCGACTCCAGGTCATCCATGTTTTTCAGGTCTTCAAAGACGAGGACGAATTCGTCACCGCCGAGGCGGGCCACGAAATCGGTCTGCCGCAGCGCTCCCTGGAGACGATCAGCAAAGGTGGTCAGCAGGACGTCGCCAGCGGCATGACCGTATTGGTCATTGATGGGTTTGAAGTTGTCAAGGTCCAACATGCCTATCGCCATTATCCGTTCATGACGAAGGGCGCGCGCCATGGCGTCCAGCAGTCGCGGGGATAGGGCGGCGCGGTTGGGCAGTCCGGTCAGGGGATCGTGGTCGGCGAGCCAAGCCTGTTGGCCATGGACAGCGTCGAGGCGCGCCCGAAGATCGATCTCATCGAGGCCGTGGCTGAGGAGGCGGGCGATCCGCGCCAACAACCCCAGTATCGCCTCGTCAAAAACCCCGGTGCGATCGGTAACGACAACGAGGATGCCCCAGATCACCCCTTGTCGATAGATTGGAATGGCCGCGGAAGCACGCCAGCGGTGCCGCAGAAATAGATCGTTCAACGACGCCAGGGAAGGATCCGCCAGATAATCATTGCTAAAGTGCAGGCGTCCGCTCCGCCAGGCCCGGGCGGCAAGGCTCTGACCCTCCGGGGTATCCGCCACGCTCAGATGGATGGAGTCGAAGGCTTGGGCACCACGCCCCGCCGTAACGAGACATTTTATAACGCCTTCTTCATTGGGATGGCCGACCCAGGCCGCGCTGAAGAGATCGCTGATGGCAAGACGTCGACAGGTTTCCCTGAAAAGGTCCCGCTCGTTGCGCGCGCGCAGAAGGATATCCCCCTCGGCCATGAGTGCGTGATACAGGGTGTTGAGCCGCTCCAGGGTCTCCCGATGGACGGTCTCTTCCGCAATCAGATGCAAGCGTTCCAACGCGAGCCCCAGAACCACGGCGAGATGCGCGAGAATCATCTGCTGATCGGGGTGTCCAAAAAAGCCCCGCTCCCGACTCAGCAGCGCAAGGACGCTCCGACTCCGTCCGCTGGAATCGACCATGGGGATGGCGGCGTTGGAATTCCAGCCAAAAGGTCGGGCCTGCTCCTGCCACGGCCGCATGGAAGCGTCGCTGTCCCAGTCCGGTGTGACCTGCACCTTCTCGGTCCGCCATGCGCGCCCGGCCGGTCCCTGGCCTTGCGGCGTATCGTCGATGCTGACTGTGACGGTCGAGAGATACTCGGCCATACCTGCTCCGGCGGTCGCCATAATGACCATCTTGCCAGCACTGTCCGGATACCCGAACCAGGCGCCGTCGACACCGCCTTCCCGAATGAGGAAATCCATGATCTGTGGGATCATCGCTGCTTCGGAATCCGCGCCGACCATCAGGTGATCCAGGTGCAGGAGTAGGTTTCGAACATCACCGGAGCCCTCGGCATAGCCTTCAAGCTGCCAGGCCAGATCCTGCAACAGACGCGCCACCAGCAAAGAGCGCAGAAGGTGACGATCTCTCGCGGCAATTTCCGGCTGCTCTATTTGTGCCAGAAGATGGCGCCAGTACAAGGCGTAGCTGTCGGCCACCCAGGACGGCAGCACACCATGACGATAGTGGGTCCGGCCTGCCAGATGGGCGTCCGCGCGCCAGGATGTCTCCATTTCCGGGCTCAGGAGTAAACGCAGATGGCGTGCCTGCGCCGTGCGCAGGTGTTGGTAACGTTCCGGGGAAAGCCGGTTCAATACCTGCGCACGCTCGGGAATAGCCTCCAGCGTCCGATAAAAGGCCACAATGAAGGCTTCGACCCCTGCCGCCAGAAACTCATGATAGCTGGCAAGAAGATCGACGGAAGGGACTGGATATTCGGTGGATGACAAAATTCACCTCGGTTACTTCGCACAGGACGATGGCTCGGTTCGTTACGGACTGAGCGGGAACAACTCCTGGAAAGTCAGTCGGATGGCATCATGGCTGAGAGCTGCAATCATGGCAGTTTCCCCGATATTTTGGCCTATGAGAAATCACCTGCACGTCCACAATCTATCACTCCCTTTTATGTATACATACGAAAATAATCAGGGGGGCAAAATCACCCGGCGGACGGCTTACGCAACCGCGTTAGAATGCTTCGCAGATCAGCCGGCAGCGGAGCCTCGATGCGCATGGGTCGGCCGTCCTGCGGGTGACGGAAGGCCACCAGGGCCGCATGCAAAAAAAGTCGCCGCAGACCCAGGGTGCGCAGATGCTGGTTGAAGACCGCATCGCCGTATTTCTCATCGCCTGCCACCGCATGCCCAATCGCTTGCAGGTGAACCCGAATCTGGTGTGTACGCCCGGTATCGAGATCAGCCTGCAGCAGCACCGCGCCGGGGAAATGTTCCAGTGGCAGAAAACGCGTATGTGCGGCCTTACCCTCCACCGGGTCCACCCGCACCATGCGCTCGCCGGACTGCAGGGTGTTCTTGCGCAGGGCCAGATGCACGGCACGCGCCTTCCCCTGCCAGTCACCCGCCGCCAGCGCCAGATAGCGCTTCTCCATGAGGCCTTCCCGCAGGGCTTCATGGAGCGCACGCAGCGCCGAGCGTTTTTTACTCAGTATCAGACAGCCGGAGGTGTCGCGGTCCAGGCGGTGTACCAGCTCCAGTTCACGGGCATCAGGCCGCAACTGGCGCAGCGCTTCGATGATGCCCCAACTCAGACCCGAACCACCATGCACGGCCAGCCCGCTGGGTTTGTCCAACACCAGCAGATGAGTATCTTCATACAGGACAGCGGCTTCCAGCTGGCTCTGCAGGTAGGCAGGCAGCAGGGCAGGATCGCCAGGCTCCGCCACCCGCACCGGCGGCAAACGCAGTACGTCCCCCTCAGCCAGATGGTAGTACGGTCGCGCCCGTCCCTTATTCACCCGCACTTCACCGCTGCGCAGGATTTTGTAGATGTGGGAACGCGGCACGCCTTTCATCACCCGCAAGAGAAAGTTATCCAGCCTTTGCCCCGCTTCCGCATCACTTACCAGCCATTGCCGCACCACATTTTCTGCCATGTTTACCCTGTCTCTGCGCTTTTAATTTGCGATTCTATTCTTTTATAGCTTATATTTCGACTTGGGGTGCTGCGCTTTCCGGAGCGCAACCCCAATTTCAGCAGCGCCGGGCAACCCCCGCCGGTCCCAATTACAAACGCTGCGCTCCCTGACGGGTCCTTCCGGGCTTGCGGGTTGAGCGCCGGAGAAAGAAGAACTTATGAAACGGATGTTGATTAACGCTACCCACGCAGAGGAGTTGCGGGTGGCTTTGGTAGATGGTCAAAAACTCCTCGATCTGGACATTGAACGCGCTTACCGGGAACAGAAAAAAAGCAATATATACAAGGGTAGAATTACCCGTGTGGAGCCCAGCCTCGAAGCCGCCTTCGTCGATTACGGCGCCGAGCGGCACGGTTTTCTGCCCCTCAAGGAAATCGCCCGGGAATACTTCCTGCAACAGGAACAGGGCCGCAAACGCATTCAGGATCTGGTGCGGGAAGGTCAGGAAATCATCGTTCAGGTGGACAAGGAAGAGCGCTCCAGCAAAGGTGCGGCACTCACCACCTTCGTCAGTCTGGCCGGACGCTATCTGGTGTTGATGCCGAATAACCCCCGTGCCGGTGGCGTCTCCCGGCGCATCGAAGGCGAGGATCGCACCCAGATCCGCCAGCACCTGCAACTCCTGGACATCCCCGAAAACATGGGCGTCATCGCCCGCACCGCGGGGATTGGTCAGGAACTGGAGGCCTTGCAGCGCGATCTGGAGTATCTCAAACAGATCTGGCAGGCCATCCTCGATACAGCGGCACCGCGTGCCGCCCCCCTCCTGATTTATCAGGAGGGTAACGTCGTGGTGCGCGCCCTGCGCGATCACTTCTCCGAAGATTTCGGGGAAGTGCTGATCGACGAGGAGGGAGCCTACCACGCCGCGGTACAATTCATGGGCTCCATGATGCCAAAAATGGTGCATCGCCTGAAGTATTACGACAATGACGTGCCCCTCTTCTCCCGCTATCAAATTGAGCAGCAGATTGAATCCGCCTTCAGTCGCGAAGTGCGCCTGGAGTCAGGGGGCGCCATCGTCATCGACCATACCGAGGCGCTGGTGGCCGTGGATGTAAACTCGGGCCGCGCAACCAAGGGCCAGGATATCGCGGAGACCGCCTTCCAGACCAATCTGGAAGCCGCCGAGGAGATCGCCCGGCAGATTCGCCTGCGCGATCTGGGTGGGCTCATCGTGGTCGACTTCATCGACATGGAATCCCCCAAGCACCAGCGCGAAGTGGAGAGCAAGCTCAAGGACGCCCTCAAGCTGGACCGGGCCCGGGTACAGTTGGGGCGCATCTCCCGCTTTGGTCTCATGGAAATGTCCCGACAACGTCTCGGCGCCAGCCTGGAAGAAGCTTCTTCCGAACCCTGCCCACGCTGTAACGGTACCGGTCAGATACGGGGCTGCGAAGCCACCAGTATGCACGTCCTGCGCCTGCTGTATGAGGAGTGCATGAAAGCCGGTGCCGCAGAGATAGAGTGTCGGGTGCCGGTGGATGTGGCCGTGTATCTGCTCAACGAGAAACGCCGCCCGATTCTGGAACTGGAAGCAAAGACCGACACCCGCATCCTGATCATTCCCTCGCCGGACATGGTCACGCCCCATTATCAGATTCAGCGGACGCGTGTGGAAGGCGACAGCAGTCGAGCGGCGACAGTCGCCGGCAGCGACAACAGCACTCTGCCTGCACGCCCCAGCCGTCCGCCGAACGAATCAGCGGCACTGAGTCCGTTAACCGCGCCGCCGCCGCCCACGGTGCTGCCGCCACTGCGCACACCACCGGCACCCAGCGGCCCGAAGGCGAAAGCGCCCGCCAAGATCATTCCACCGGAAGAGGGTATTCTGGCCCGCCTGGTACGGGCACTGGTATCCCGCTATGTGCCGGTTGACGCAGCGACCTTCCTGGCGGAGACCGGTGGCGCTGAACCGCCGACGAGCACGGAGCAGACCAGCGAGATGGGCACCGGTACCCAGGAAACCAACAGCGAAGACCGCAACAGTCGGCGGCGGCGGCGTGGTGGACGCCGCGCGCGCGCCCGGCGCTCCACTCAGGGCGGGGAAAATACCGAGGGCACCTACACGACAGAGGGCTTCCAGGATAAGGATCAGCTGGCGGGCCCAGCGGATGACGCCCATGTTCCGGAAGAACTCGTCTATCCCGGCACGGTACCTGCCGCCGCCGACTGGCACCAGATGCTGGTTCCCGCCACGGCGCCGATTCCAGTCGCCGCTGCGACCATCGAAAGGGATTCGCTAGAAGAGCACCTCTACCCCACCGGGCAGCCAACGACAGCGGAGCCCGTGCCTGAAATCGTTCAGGAATCCGTCAACGCGGCAATTCCGGAAGAATCCATACTGCCCGCAATGCAACAGGAGCCCGTATCGGTTGCCGTTCCCAGCGAAGGTGAGCAGCAGTCTTTCCCACTGGACGAAGGCTGAGGAGCCTAACTTAAGTGCCCGGGTTGAGCGAGTGGCAGTGTCTTATTCCTGCCGCCATGTCGTGCCTCCGGGGCCATCTTCGAGAATGACCCCAGCGGCTGTCAATTCCTGCCGGATCCCATCGGCACCGGCGAAATCGCGGGCCAGCCGCGCCGCGGCGCGCGCGGCGATACGCTCCTCAATCCAGTGGGTATTCGTCTCATCGCCGCGGAGAAAATCCTCTGCGTCTTGTTGCAGCAAGCCCAGCACTCCCGCCAGTTCCCGTAATAAGGTAGCCAGCGGTGCAGCAACTTCACTGCCCTCATCCCGCAGGCGATTAATCTCGCGGGTCAAGTCAAAGAGCACCGCCAGAGCCGCTGGTGTATGGAAGTCATCACTCATGGCCGTATGAAAACGCTCCCGCCACTCGCTACCCAGCTCCGCCACGATCTTGCGCCCGGGCATCCCGCGCAGGACGGTGTAGAGCCGGGTGAGGCCGGCCTTGGCCTGCTCCAGCGCCTCTTCCCCATAGTTCAGCGGGCTGCGGTAATGGCTGGACAGGATGAAAAAGCGCAGCACCTCGCCCGAATAACGGGGCAAGAGTTCCCGTACCGTGAAGAAATTATTCAGGGACTTGGACATTTTCTCGTCGTTGATGCGGACAAAACCGTTGTGCATCCAGTAATGGGCAAAAGCGCAGCCTGCGCCCTGTGACTGAGCGATTTCATTCTCATGATGCGGGAATTGCAGATCCGCACCACCACCGTGAATATCAAAGGCACAACCCAGGGCATCGGCAGACATGGCGGAACATTCGATATGCCAACCGGGCCGCCCTTCTCCCCAGGGGGAGGCCCAGGACGGCTCGCCGGGCTTGGCCGCCTTCCACAGGGCAAAGTCCAGAGGATCACGCTTGTCTTCACCAATATCCACCCGCGCGCCCGACGTCAACTCGTCAATGGATTTGCCGGACAAACGCCCGTATTCCGGGAAGCTGCGCACCGCGTAGTACACATCGCCATTGGCCGCCGCATAGGCATGCCCGCTGTTGATGAGTTCGCCGATCAGGGTTTGCATGGCACCCACGTGCTCCGTCGCCCGCGGTTCCAGATCAGGGCGCCGGCAGAGCAACGCCGCCTCATCTTCGTGCATGGCGTCGATGAAGCGTGCCGTGAGAGACTGGATCGATTCGCCACACTCCAACGCCCGACGAATGATTTTATCGTCGATATCGGTGATATTGCGGACGTAAGTCACCTCGTAGCCGCGCTCACGCAGATAGCGCACCACCGTATCAAAGGTGACCATGACCCGGGCGTGGCCAAGATGACAGAAGTCGTACACCGTCATCCCGCAGACATACAGTCCCACATGATTAGGGCGCAGCACCTCCAGCGGAGTTTTACCGCGGCGCAGGGTGTCATAGAGGGTCAGTACCGGCAGGGTGGTCATATTTTCGGCCTCGACAAGCGTTCAGGAGCGTTGGGCAGCGGCATGAAGACGCGTCAACGCGCGCGTTTCACCGATGAGGGGAAGGAGCGCCGCCAGTTCCGGTCCGTGGGTGAGCCCGGTAAGTGCGGCGCGCAGGGGCATGAACAGCGCCTTACCGCGCTGCCCGCTGGCTTGCTGCAAGGCTTTGGTCCAGAGTCGGTAGTCGCCACCTGCGGCCTGCAGCGTCGTCTGGGCAGCGGACCAGAATCCAGGACTCACACCGATGATAGCCTCAGCGGCCTCAGCGGCCATTACGGGGGTGGCAAAGCAGCGCTCGGCCCAATCCAGCGCATCGGCGGGCAGTACAATATTGGCGCGCGCCGCGGCGACAAAAGACATTTCCCGCCCCGTCGGCACTTTGTCCTGCAGATGGGGCGCCAACCAGTTCCAGACAGCGGCATCGTCCAGCGACTGTACCGCTTCGTGCTGCCAATGCTGCAACTGCACCATATCAAAATGGCTGGGCGCCCGACTGATCTGGGTCAGCGCAAAGCCCTGCGCCAGGGCGACACTATCCAGAAAGCCTGTCGCGCTGTAATGATGCCCCAGACGGGCGAGGTAGTTAAGCACCGCCGGGGCCAGATAGCCAGCCTCGCGCAGGCCGCGCAAGCTGACCGCCCCGTATCGCTTGGACAGAGGCTGACCGTCGGCACCCAGCAATAAGGGCAGATGGCCGTAGTCCGGCACCGGCAAGCCCAGCGCCTGCAAGATCAGAATTTGCCGGGGAGTATTGGTGAGGTGGTCCTCACCGCGCAAGACCAGATTCACCCCCATCAACGCATCGTCGATCGCGTTGGCAAAGAAAAATGCCGGGCTGCCGTCACTGCGGCGGATGACAAAGTCCCCCAGATCAGCCAATGCATAATGACGCTCGCCCCAAACCAGATCGGGCACGCTGAGGGTGCCTTGGTCGGGAATATGGAAGCGCAGCGTGGGTCGCATACCCGCCGCCTCCCGCGCGGCCCGCGCCTCGGCGCTGAGATACCGACAGCGTCCTCCATAACGTGGTGCTTTCCCCGCCGAGCGCTGCACGGCGCGCTCGGCGGCCAGATCATCGGCACTGCAATAGCAGGGGTAA
>JAKBXD010000043.1 GCA_021840785.1 Pseudomonadota bacterium | reverse complement strand
AACTCAATAATCGTCCCAGAAAATCTCTGGGATTTCGAACACCCGCCGAAGTCATGGCCGAGAAAATCAGAGAGTTAGACAGCGGTGTTGCACTTCAAAATCAAATCCGCTTTTTTATAATTTTGGGATCACACGGATATTTATGTAGTCATGACAAGCGCTGAGGATATCGGGAAACGCCTGCAGTTGGTACGGAAAATATACGGTTTGACCCAGAGAGAGTTGTCGCGGCGTACGGGAGTTACCAATGGCGCCATTTCTCTCATCGAACAAAACCGCGTGAGTCCATCAATCAGTTCTCTAAAAAAAATCCTTGATGGCATTCCCATGTCTATTTCAGACTTTTTCACGCTAGATTTGGTAGCTAACGACGACATTTTCTTTTCCGCTGGGGAAATGAGAGACATTTCTCTTGATAAAAAAATTTCTATGTTTTTGGTCGCAGGTTCACGCAAGGATCGAGCGATACAAATATTGCATGAGTATTATCAGCCAGGGTCAGATACTGGAGATACCATGCTTCGCCACAAGGGTGAAGAAGGTGGCATTGTAATCAAAGGCTCAATAGAATTAACCGTTGGCGATAGGAAAAAGATTCTTTATGCCGGAGATGGATATTATTTTTCTAGCGAAATACTCCATAGATTCTCTAACATTAGCGATGAGGTATGTGAAATAATAAGCGCAAATAGTCCGCCAACATTCTAAATCACAGGACACAGTGATCTATCTGAACGATTAGCGATGGCGAGGGCAGAATGAGTGATAGCAATCGCAAAGCGCAACTATAGTGGACCAAGAATTTGAGAGAGCGGTTTAAGGCTGAAAAAGACGGTGGCATAATGGGCAAAATGGTGCAGCGGGGGTTGGAAAGATGTGTGGAGCCAAGGTAGAGACCCAAGGGTTGTTCAGCTACGTTTCCCCGGAGCAACGGGTGCCCCAGGACCATCCGCTGCGCGCGATACGAGCGATTGTGGATTGCTCCCTGGCGGAGATGGATAGCCACTTCAGCACGATGTACTCGACCTACGGTCGCCCCTCCATTCCCCCGGAGTTTCTCCTGCGGGCGCTACTGCTGCAGGTGTTTTACAGCATCCGCTCGGAACGGCAGCTGATGGAGCAACTCAACTACAACCTGCTGTTCCGTTGGTTTGTGGGTTTGGGAATGGACGACGACGCCTGGGTGCCCACAGTCTTCAGCAAGAATCGGGATCGATTGCTGGATCACGGGACGGTGCAGGAGTTCTTCCGCTCCGTGCTGGAACAGGCCCGCGGCCATAATCTGCTTTCTGAAGAGCATTTCTCCGTCGATGGCACCCTGCTGGAAGCTTGGGCTTCGCAGAAGTCCTTCCGGCCGAAAGATCCTGAGGACCGTGAGGGCGATGGTTCCGATTTCCGCGGCCAGACGCGCCGTAACGAGACGCACGCCTCGGTGACCGACCCCGATGCCCGGCTCTACAAAAAGGCGCCCGGCGAAGCTTCCCGCTTGGCCTATCTTGGGCATGTGCTCATGGACAATCGACACGGACTCATTGCCGGAGAGCAGGTCACCACCGCCGACGGTACGGCGGAAGTCGACGCCGCCGTCCAACTCGTGGACGATTTGGACGGGACCCAGCGCATCACCCTCGGTGCCGACAAGGGCTATGACCGCCACGGTTCCGTCCAGGATCTCCGGGATCGGAACGTGACCCCGCAAGTTGCTCGTAAGCGCAAAGGCTCTGCCATCGACGGGCGCACCACCCGCCACGCCGGTTACGCGATGAGCATCCACGTCCGTCGGCGGATCGAGTCCATCTTCGGCTGGATGAAGACCGTGGGCGGGGTGCGCATGCATCTACAGAGGATCATTTACGTTGGAGAGTGCGATGAGTGATGTACCACAATCCAGTAAATGGTGGCCTCCTGAAATCAATACCTACAATACCCTTGCGACGTTCATGCGCTGTCCCGTGTTTGCTGAGCAAGAAGGCGCCCCAGACGTTTTGATATTGGGAATTCCCTTTGATTTGGGTACGACCTATCGACCAGGTGCCCGCTTCGGCCCTTCTGCCATCCGCATGGCCAGTGCACAGCTTGCGCGCCGGAAGATGTTCCCGTGGGGATTCAACCCAACGGAGGCCCTGCAGGTGATGGATGCTGGTGACCTGCAGCTTGATGCACGTTATCCAGAGAAGATATTTTCGCAGATTGTCGATAATGTTAGTGCCATTCTGACGCGCGGCTCGAAGCTGCTGAGTCTGGGAGGAGACCATTATATCAGTTACCCACTGCTTATGGCACATTTTAAACAGGTTGGAAAACCTCTGCGTCTATTACATTTTGATGCGCATACAGATACCTGGCAAGACCCTAGCATGGCGAGCATCAGCCATGGAACCATGTTTTATAAGGCAGTTAAATCCGGTTTGATTGATGTGACGCATTCGGTACAGGTGGGAATACGCACTTGGAATGACGACACTCTGGGGATTTGCCAAATTACGGCACCGGACATCCATGCAACATCGGATGAAGATGTGGTCGCACGGATTCGCGAAGTACTTGGTGCCGGCCCCGTCTACTTGACCTTTGACATCGATTGCTTAGATCCTTCTTACGCGCCGGGCACGGGCACACCGGTGATTGGCGGCATATCCACGCAGCGAATACTCTCGATACTACGTGGACTGAAAGGGATCAACATCATCGGTGCAGACGTCGTCGAGGTAGCTCCTGCCTACGACCACGGTGAAATTACCGCCAACGCTGGAGCTCACATTGCTGCTGAGCAGTTATGTCTGATCGCGACGATCAACGGCCGGTGAGGTAGCTTTATGTCTTGGAACCAGTCCCCGTGTCAGCGGCCACCGATATGACGCCATTTGAGGGTCACCGTAATAGCCGCCAACAAACGCGCCAATAAACGCTGGGGAAATTTCGCCGCCCCTTGCGGGAGTACCATGACGAATTCCTGGAGGAGACCACGAATCCGCTGTTCCGTGGGTTTGGGAACGGACGACGAGGTCTGGGTGCCCACGGTCTTCAGCAAGAATCGGGATCGATTGCTAGATCACGGGACGACGCAAGAATTCTTCCGCTCCGTGTTGGAACAGGCCCGCGGCCAGTCGCGCAGTAACGAGACGCACGCCTCGGTGACCGACCCCGATACCCGGCTCTACAAAAAGGCGCCTGGCGAAGCTTCCCGCTTGGCCTATCTTGGGCATGTGCTCATGGACAATCGACACGGACTCATTGCCGCAGAGCAGGTCGCCACCGCCGACGGTACGGCGGAAGTCGAGGCCGCCGTCCAACTCGTGGACGATCTGGGCGGGAACCAGCGCAATTGCCACGGATCCTTCTGCACGATCTGGTCCCGAATCCAGGCCTCTGCCGCCAGAGTCAACTTACGGCAAGCGCCAACCGGACGCCCCCGCGGCCGCTTTCCAAGGCTTTTGGTTCCGTCTCTTTTGGCTCGCGCCAACCAACCGCGAATCGTCGAGGGATGGGCACCAGACACCTTGGCCAAGTCCTCTACTCGCGCATCTATCCGTTCCATAGCCCTCAGTATACCATAAATACTGTCGCGTATTTACGGGTCTGGTCAATAGCTTGCCATGTCCTGATCACGGCCGTTTGTCGGTCAACTCGGACAACTGTCCGAAAACCGGTTGCAACTTGAGTACCCGGAAGATAAGATAGTCGGACGACATGACGGACAACCGGAGTTGCCGTGGCGCTGATCGGCTACGCGCGGGTATCGACCGCGGACCAGGATACCGCCTTGCAGACCGATGCCCTGAAGAAGGCAGGCTGCACGCGGATTTTTGAGGATACGGCGTCTGGCGCCAAATCCGATCGCCCAGGTCTCGCTGCGGCACTGGCCTATTTGCGCGATGGCGATGTGCTGGTCGTCTGGCGTTTGGATCGGCTTGGACGTTCGTTACCGCACCTGGTCGAGACCATCGCCACACTGGAAGCCCAGGGTGTCGGTTTCCGGTCCCTCACCGAACTCATCGATACCACCACCCCTGGGGGTCGACTCATCTTCCACGTCTTTGGGGCACTGGGTCAGTTCGAACGGGATCTGATCCGGGAGCGCACCAGGGCGGGCCTGATGGCCGCTGCTGCGCGGGGGCGGAAAGGGGGGCGCAAGCCCGTGATGACGCCCGAGAAGCTGCAAAGGGCGCGGGAGTACCTCGCCAACGGGCTGAACGTCCGGGAAGCCGCGGCCAGGATCAAGGTGAGCAAGACCTCCCTCTACGCGGCCTTGCAGGCCGCAAAGGCAGCAGACTCCTGATGGTTGCCTTACCCCTGAGTCCTGGGGAGTGAATCCCGTGGCATCCCTACCCCGTTACGAGCTGGAGCGCTGGTGGGTACGGGAGTGGGAGAAGGTGCTGCCGGAGGAGGGGATATTCCGTTTCTACCGCCTGGCCCTGGAACAGAACCTCTGGGGAGAGTGGGAGCTCAAGACCAGCTGGGGACGTATCGGTCGTCGCCCCAGCCGAGTGTTGGTCCGTGTCCTCGGGGATCCTGGCGCAGCCCTACCCATCCTGGAGAGCGTGGAGCGGGTGCGGCAGAAAAGGGGGTATGTGCCGGCATCCGGAAAGCTGGGCGGCGGGATTGGCGTGAGCTAGTGACATCGTATATGCTGTCATAATGCAGCCGATACCGCTCGTCCTGGATACAAACGTCTTTGTCTCTGGTCTTCGATCCGAAGGCGGAGCTTCGCGTCAGGTCCTGCGACGCTGTCTTGTCGGGCGGTATCGGCCGCAGTTTGGCAATGCCCTTTGGCAGGAGTACCAGGACGTGCTTGGCCGCGATATCTGGGGACGGGAGACCAGTCCAGAGGAGCGTAAGCAGGTGCTTGCGGCTCTGGCTGCCGTGGGATCGTGGGTGCAGATCTTCTACGGGTGGCGTCCGAACCTGCCAGATGAGGCGGACAATCACCTGATCGAACTGGCTCTGGCTGCCGGGGCCGTTGGGATCGTGACCCACAATGTCAGGGATCTGGTACGTGGGGAGCTGAAATTCGGGCAATTCCGGATAGTCACTCCTGCAGAATGTTTGGAGGTATGGCCGTGACTACTCTGACCATCCGTCTGCCGGACGATACGGCGCAGCGTCTTAAAGTATTGGCTCGGAGCCGTGGGCTCAGTGTCAACAAGCTCGTTGAAGAGCTTTCGACCCGTGCCTTGGCCACTTGGGATGCCGAAAACCACTTCAAGGCCACAGCTGCATCGGGTGATGTTGGGCAGGCACTAGCGATCCTGGATCGCCTGGATGCAGTTAAAGACAAAAAGCAATAATCTTCCTAGCGTTTTTGCGTGCTTTTTTGCTTGTAAGCTATCGTCTTATAGTTTATATTCAAAAGTGTGTTAGATTGATTGCGTGCAAAGCATAATGAAAGTTATAGTTGTGGCGAGCCAGAAGGGTGGGGTAGGCAAGACAACCGTCGCGGCTCATCTTGCGGTTACTGCTGAACAGGAATATGCCGGGCCGACCGTTCTGATCGATACCGATCCGCAAGGCAGTCTATCTGCTTGGTGGAACTCCAGAGAGTCAGAAGTTCCGGCCTTGGCATCGGCTAGTTTGGCCGAGCTTCCGGCGAAGTTGGAAGCTCTTGCCGCTGCCGGTTTCAAGCTGGCGGTTATTGATACGCCGCCAGCGATCACTGCGGCCATTCGTGATGTGGTGAAGTTGGCTGATCTGGTTCTGATCCCGACTCGCCCCAGCCCGCATGATCTGCGCGCCGTAGGAAGTACCGTTGATCTTGCCCATGAAACAGGCCGGCAGTTCGTCTTTGCGGTCACACAAGCTAAGCCGACCGCAAGACTCACCGTACAAGCTGTGGCCGCGCTTTCGGCGCATGGAGCTGTAGCTCCGGCTATCGTGCATGATCGTGTTGACTATGCTGCCTCGATGGTTGATGGCCGTACCGTCGGTGAGACTAATCCCAAAGGCCACAGCGCCGAAGAGATGAGAAGATTGTTATCTTTCGTTCTTGAACGCTTGCACGAAAGGAAGAAAGGAAAAAATAAGGGAACAGTATAAATGGCAACAAAGAAACCAGTTGATTTGTCTAGCTTAGTCGCAACCAAGGGGCGCGCTGCGCCCGTTGCCAACGTGTCCTCTCGAAGCGCAAAGCCGCTCGAAGAAGCTGAGGCCAACAATGTTCCCTTGAATTTTCGTGTGTCGACTGACCTGCGACGGCGCTTCCGTATGTTCGCGGCCAAGCATGATCTCAAGCTGAATGAGTTACTGCGCTTGGCGTTCGACGAGTACGAAAAGAGGCATGGCTAGCTAGCGGATAGTCTTGGTTGGTTGATCCCCAGTACCTGGATCCCCGTTTTGTTTGGTAGATCCTAGATGCACGAAGGCCTCCAGGGTTGCCCCTGGAGGCCTTGGCAACCACCGCCCTGCTCGGTGGTGGCATTTCTTCGCAGTGCGTTTTGGGAGTACACTCCCAGCTAGCACCACTTGGGTTGGCTTCCTCGCCAGTTAGCCTTCCCCTGTGGCTCCATCAACTGACGCAACCAGTGAGGGAACCATGCGTTCTCAGTATACCCCATTTTGGGGCACCATAAATACCCCGTGCGTGTTTGAGCGCCATCTCTCCTTTGACTTCCCACCCACCAGGTATCCTGGCCTAGCATATCGAGCGCGGCGATCTCTCGTAGATTGCTGCCCGGCCGCTGCCTTGGTGAGGTGGGATCGTGTGCGCCAGTAGAGCCCGTCACGTCTTCGGGCAGTACGGCCTCGATCTCTGGGGTCCCAACGAGCACTACGACCTGCTGCACCGCGAACAGCGGGGAGCGGTCATTCTCTGGGATCGGGCCCACCTGGAGGGCAAACGCTGGATCAAGCTCAAGCCCAACGATCCCCGTATTCCCGAGATGCTCCGGGCGCAGGAAGGGCAAGACGATGCCTACATCACTCCCAACGAGTTCGACGGCTGGCGTCTCGTGCGGCTGCTGCGGTCTCTGCGGGCCTGCTACGTGGACCTGGACAAATGCACGGACATCGAGGGTGTCCTCGATCGTTTATCCGAGCGCCAGCTTCCCTGTCCGTCCTTCGTTCTTCTATCCGGCCGAGGCCTTCACCTCTACTGGCTGTTGGAGAGCCTTCCCGCCAAGGCCTTGCCGATCTGGCAGCGCGTTCAAGACGCCCTGATTGCGGCGCTCGCCGACCTTGGCGCCGATCCCGCCGCCAAGGACTGCACCCGGCTCCTGCGTCTGGCGGGGACCCGCAACAGCAAGAACGCCGTCGAGATCGTCGGCCATATCTTCGATAGTCACCGTTGGAGTCTTCGGCAACTCGCTTTCGAGGTACTAGGTCGGGACGGTAAGGGCCGCAGGCCTGCGGAGGTCCGTGACCTGCGCGCCCGGCGTAAAGGCCCCGACCGGGCCATCAAAGGCAGCATCTATGCTCGCTGGTTGCTGGTATTCCAGGATCTTATCCGTATCAGCGAACACCACCGGCACGATATTCCTGAGGGCCACCGGGACAAGTGGCTCTTTCTCTGCGGAGCGGCGCTGTCCTGGTTCACCCATCCCCAGGGCATTGCTGCCGAGATTGCCAGCCTGGGCCGTCTACATACCGGCCTGGATCCCCAGGAAATCCTCGCTGCCACCAAGCCTAACCTGGAGCGTGCCATCGATGCCGCAGCAGGGAAGAAGCTCACCTGGAACGGCCAGGAGGTGGATCCGCGCTATCGCTTCAAACGCCAGACTCTGTACGACTGGTTGTCTCCCATCATCCCAGAGGCTTTACTCCCGCGGCTTCGGGCTATCGTCCCCGATGAGCTGGTAAGGGAACGCCGTAAGCCCCACGACAACAGACAACGCAACCGGGCCGCGGAGGGCCGTTATGGCGACAACTACACCAAAAAGGGGGTGCGGGCCGGCAACAAGCAGAAACGCGCCCAGGCCCAGGCCCTGCGCGCACAAGGGAAAAGTTACCGGCAGATCGCAGCGGAGTTGGGGGTTTCTGAAGCTAGCATCCGCCGGTGGTGCAGGGGTGCGACGCAATCGCCCCCCCTTGTATAGCCCCCCGGAGGGTAAGGCGAAGTCCTGCGCCGTCAGCGCAGGGCTAAAAATCGAAATCGGGTAATTCGTTAGGTGGTAGCAGAAATTGTCTTGGTTTTCGCCGGATTTTGCCCAGAACGGTAGTTCCTGCCTCATTAAACCCAGCGGGTGAGCGACTGCGAGCTTGCTCGCCAGGAGCGAGTCCGCAACCCGGTGACAGACGTTTGACCGCCCCCATCGGGAACGAACGTAGGCACTAACGGTAGGTCCTGTGTGGATCGGGAGAGGGAGTACGGGGGAGATGGGGTTGCCTTATCTAGGCGCGTCTGTTTTGTGCGCTCCTGTCTGGATTTGTCCCTTTTTCCCACAGATAGCCTTACAGATTTTGGGGCTAAGCGATAGTGGCACCGGATGTTCGTCAACCCGTCTCCCACGCGCCGTGTCCGAAAACTCCGCGTAGGCCCCCCGCGCATCAAGGCCGCGGCTATGGGGTTATTGTGTCTGGGAGACGTTCATTTGGTGTACAGAGCGATGCCAGCCTAGGACCATGGACCACGCGCCGCATTTGCCGTCGCCTTGGCGGCATCGGCCGTCGTGTCGCCGTCGATGGGCAGGCCAGAGGCGAACATGAGCGCATCGCGTAGGGCAATCTCGGCTTGCCCGTACTGGTGTCTCTGAAAGGCGCTATGGCCTTCCGTGCCGGTGTCCCGCACAGTGCACCCGCCGTCGATGACGCGCCACTCGTACCAGGCGTTTTCCGGCTCGCCGTAGATCTCGATCCCCGCGCCCACGGAATCCGGTGCGGGAACGGTGTAAATGGCCCTAATCATTTGCGGTACACCTCCTTGCGGTTGCCGATACGCACAACGAGGATGCACAAAGCGCCGTCCTCGATGCTGGCAATTATGCGGTAGTCGCCGACACGGTACTTCCAGAAGGCTCCCAGCTTGGAGCCCTTGAGGGCTTTGCCAATGCTGCGCGGGTCGTCAAGCTGCGCGACGCGCTCGCGCAGAAAGGCCGTGATGCGTTTGGCGACGGTCCTGTCCAGCGCAGCCAAGTCCTTCTTGGCCTTGTCGCCGATCTCAATCCGCCAAACCAAGATCGCGCTCTACTTCGTCCAGCGTGTAGGTGCGGCTGCGGCCTGCGCGAATGTCAATCAGTCGTTGCTCTGCAAGGTACAAATCTTCGAGGTCGTCCAAGTGCTCAAGGATGGCTTCGCGGGCATAGAACGTTTTGGTGCGCCCGGTGGCCTGTGCCAGTGCTTCCAGGCGGGCTTCCACTTCAGCGGGTAGTCGAATGGCAAGCACGTTTCGGCTCCTGTTCGGAAACGGTATACAAGTATATCACAACTGCCACGCAAATGGGCAAGCCTCTGACCACGGGCCACGGCCCGCGTTGAGGATGCCCCGTAATTGGCCATAAACGGCCCTAGGAGCGATTTTCTGGGGTGGGGTGGTAGGATGGATAGCACCACATGCATTTTGGGCGATTCTGGTGTCCTGCCACACGGCGCACCCACCGTGGGCCTGGTGTCCGGCGCCTGCCCGGGACCGGTTGGGGAGGTCATGCGCTCGATGGTCACCAGGGGCGGCGCTGGGGTCTGGAGCTATACCACGAAGAACCCCCTTTATCTTGCGTTCCCTGTGGGGTGTTTGGTCTTTGGGGCCTTTTTGATGGAGTTGGTGGGGTGATCTCTCACCAGCCAGGCTTTGGGTAGAGCACCGTGGCCAGGCCTTTTCCTGGGTTGCCTTCGGTATCGACCCAATGCACCTTGAGACCCTTGGGCGTGGTCTTGGTGGCGGTGACGGTGATGGCTTTCCAGGTTTCGTGGTCCCGGATCCAGAAGGTGGCTCCTGGGACGATGGCGCTGGTTTTGACCCTCATGCGTCGGCTGGGGATTCCGATTCGGGTTTGGGTTTCTTGGGGGCGACGGTGAGGCCGGCCTCGGTGAGTTCGATGACGGCGCCCTCGATGCGTCCGACGTTGCCCTGGACGATGAGAAAAGCTCCCGTTGGGCTTTCCTGGGCGGTGCGGTAGGCCTTGGCGTAGTTCTTGCGCTTGAGGATGGCGTGGATGGCGACGCCGTTTTGGGACTGGACGGTGAGGTGGATGGTGGGGATGCCTTCTTGCGCGGGAGGCAGGTCGTCGATATCCACGGTGCAGCTCAACTTGAACCTGGCCGTTTTGGACTGGATGGCTTGTTCGGACATCAAGGCTCCCGATAGGCGGTCCGGTTATTTCGAAACCGTAGAATCTTTGCTGTGGTGAGGCAAGTACCAGGACGGCAGGAAGTCGTGGTTGTTGGGTAGGGTGTTTCCCTGGGCATCGATGGTGTGGCGGATCCAGGGACCGAGGCCGACGTGTCCTTGATGACCCAGCCAGAAGACCAGGAAGCCGGCCACCAGGAACGTGAACAGGATCTCCCTGCGCCTCATGGCCACTCCGGGTCGTTGCCGTGTTCGTCGAAGAGCACCCACATCAGGGCGGCAATCCAGCCCAGAACCGTCCAGCCGAGGGTGAGGTTCAGCAGGGCAATGCCTTTCCGGTGTCGGGCATGCCCCATCCAGGCCAGTACGCTCGGGATGGTGTATCCGATGAGCCCTATTACCGTTCCGAGCACCAGAACGACGACAAAGCCTTGGGGCGTGTTGGTCAGCCAATGCATGGCAGGAAGCCAAGGGGTTCAGAAAAGTCGGCTGGACTTGGGAAGGACCATGGGCGCATCGGGGACTTTCAGACGCAGGGAAGCGTTCTTCGGTATTGTGGATATTCCACCTGTTGTGTCAATGGGATAGGCCAGGAATATGGTCGAACTACCCGCTGTCGAAGCATGCTGCTCAGCGGGTGGTGTTCCCGATCCGTTGTAGACGACCATCCTGACGCGTATAAGTACGTGTGTGTATACACACTGTACTGGAGGGTGCTATGGACACCGTTCGCTGGAATCTCGCGGTCTCACAGGAGGTGGATCGGTCTGTGCGCCTGTTTCTCGCGGCGCAGGGTGGTGGTCGCAAGGGCGATCTGTCGCGTTTCATCGAAGAGGCCGTGCGTGCCTACCTGCTGGAGCGTGCCGTCGATCAGGCCAAGGCGGCGGCTGCCGGTATGAGCGAAACCGAGCTCACCGACCTCATCGACGAGGCGGTACGGTGGGCGCGTGAGCGCCAATGCGGGTAGTGCTCGACACCAACGTGCTGCTCGGTGCGCTGATCTCACCCCATGGGCCACCCGATGCGATCTATCGCGCCTGGCGCGTGGCACGTTTTGAGCTGGTGACCTCGGTGGTTCAGCTCGACGAGCTGCGGCGGGTGAGCCGCTACCCCAAGCTCGCGGCCATTTTGCCGGCGCACCGTATTGGCACGATGGTGAATCACCTGCAGCGAACCCTCGTTTTGGCGCACCTGCCGTCGCTGCCGAATAGTATGGTGGTGGAGGATCCCGACGATGCGTTTCTGCTGGCCATGGCCTTGGGCAGTAAGGCCGATTACCTGGTGACGGGTGACCGTCGTGCCGGGCTGCTGGAACGGGGCAGCGTGGAGCGCACCCGTATCGTCACGCCGGCCGCTTTCTGCGCCGAAGTGCTTTGAGTCCTGCAGGACGGGACTGCGCGGGCGTTCGACGGTGGGGGAGTAAAAAGAAAGCCAGTGGCAGTGCCACTGGCCAAGTTCAAACATCATGCCATTTCTGGGACTGGTCTTTGTCGGCCAAGTTCCGAAGGGATTGGTCTTATCGGGATGTGTGGTTCTGGACGGGAACCGGTGGGACTCCCTCTGCTGGCGGTTGTGGTGGATTGCAGTGGTCTCTGAGGGACTGGCTGGCGAGGAAGGTCACGACCCTACGGGCGGTGATCTCGACGGGGGCTTTCGTCTTGGGGTTGCGGCCGGGGCGGGCGCGTTTGTCGCGCAAGACGAAGTTACCGAAGCCGGAGAGCTTGACGTTTTCGCCCTGGGCGAGGGCCTGTCGGATCTGGTCGAAGAACAGATCGACGATGGTCCCGGCTTCCGTCACGGTGAATCCCAGGGTATCGGCCAGGTGATAGGCGAGGTCTTTTCGGGTAACGGTCATGGGGTGTTCTCCTCGGGTGTGGATGGGGAGCGCAGTGTCCAGCGGTTGACGATGCGTCCTCTGTCGTTGCGGGTACTGTGGGGTGTGTGGATCTGGCCGCGTTGCTGCAGGTGTGCCAGCAGGAAACCGATGCGTGTGGAGCTCAGGTGCAGGTGGGCGACGAGCTCGGCCTGGGTCTTGGGGCCATCGGCGAGGGCGGCCAGGAGCTTTTGGAGGTCTTGTCGGAGCAGGGGATCGGTCATGAGGGGAGTATTAGCCGCGGTGGTGGTTCTTGGGTAGGTTTTCAGTGGAGTGGGAGTGGTCTGTCGGCGAGGGGGCGCTATAAGCTGATCGGTGTGTTCGCCGTGCGCATGCCCTTGGCCCAACAAAAGCCCGTTGGTGATCGTTGTCTGGTGTTGGCCGGTGCTACTGGCCGGCTTCCTGTTCCGGGTGGTCCGAGACGGACCGCCTGGGCCACCCCCTTATGTCCTATAATAAGACCCACGCTAGGCCCCGATGTGGCAGATTCGTTTGGGATGCGTGTTTTCCGGGGGTTGGGGTGGTCCGAGACGGACCCGTTTGGTGGCGACATATAGATCATAATAAGACCCACGGAATGGGCCGATGTGACGGATTCGTTTGCCGCGACCCTGGCCAATACGGAAGCCATTTTCTGGCCCTGTAAGGGCCGTGGTTTTTTGTGGCGGCCTCACTGCCGAGGACCTTTTGCGGTGCGCCCACAAGGCCGAGGATTCACACTTTTGTGGACCCGGTATCGGGGTTCCTGGACTTCGGATCGCTATCCTGGTGCTCGCCCAGGCGATTCCAGGTGGCGGCTTTCTGGGGATCCTGGAGGTTCTCTTTGGCCTCGAGGAGGATGCCCAGGAGGGTGGTTCGGTCGAGTGCGAGGAGTCCTGCTGCTTCCACCTCGGTGCCTGCAGCGAAGATGGCC
>JAKBXD010000042.1 GCA_021840785.1 Pseudomonadota bacterium | reverse complement strand
GCAGCCGGGTCACCAGCGGATTGCCGAGATAAGCGAGGATGCCCGCAATCAGAAATGGGCTGAGGATGGGGGAGAGACGATACGTCAGCCAGCCCAGCAGAATAAGGATGGCCAGCACAAAAAATCGTTGCATCGTTCGCGAGGCCCCCTCATCCCGTATTTAATGATTACGGAGGTCAGGATAACCTAGTCCGGTACGGTTTCGCTATGGGGCTGCGGCGGAGTGCCGGTGACCCGGACAAATAAGGTATATCTATGGTTTCATACGTTAAAAGAGGTAAATGCAGCATCGCCGTCTGTGTGCCGCATTACGCGTGCGGGAGCTGGCAGACTCTGCCTGTCATCGCTTTATAGGTATTCTGTTTATTCTACATGGCACTACAGCCAATTATGTTCAATATGTTGTTTAATGAGTAACTTTTAATATTATATGCCGGTTCGGCCTCTTTGGGCGCGACCATCTGATGAAAAGTCTTGCCGTGCGTTTGTCAGAGGTCCGGCGAAGCAACGGCGGATAGATCGGAGATGATTAGATAGCGAACAAATTTGCTGTGATTTACCATGATGGCTAGTTTATGGAGAAACTCTGTTGTATCATTATAGCGGGCAGAGGTGCCAGAATCTGGCAAATTTCTGATATGTTTTCAAAAGTAATTATATGGCGTGGCTAAATTCTCCAGCGATACGTATTCTAGATATGGAGCGTGTGAAAAATTATGGACAATCAATCGCGCATGCGGCGTATCCTATGGAGCGCATTCAGCGCCCGCTTTGACCGGGATAAGTCTCTGGCATTGTTGCTTCGGTGGGAAGCCGCGTACATGGGAGGTGCTCTGCGCACACCGACCACGACCAGCATTGAGTTTGTACGCAAAGAAATCGGGTCGAGCCTCTCAGAGAGCGCGCGCAAGGCCTTGATACAGGAAATTTTCTCACTATTGATAGTCGATGAAACTTTTCTCGGCCAGGACCCTATTATTCATCTGCAGAGTCTCCGTGAGGCTCGCGCCAGCCAAGAGGCGGCGGCATTCGTATCTCAGCAACCTGATGTACCACCGCCACCGCCACCGCCACCGCCACCGCCACCGCCACCGCCGCCACCACCACCACCACCACCACCACCACCACCACCACCACCACCACCACCACCACCGACCGCAAAGCGCGGGCACTATGGGCTTGATGAAGACACGTTTTCCCAGATATTTCTTGATCATGATTGAGCATATTTTGGATGGAGAATAAGATGGCGCGCGAAAATACATTGACTCGGGAATTCTTGCGGCACTTCATACCCGCAGTATTGCTTAATGCTGTGTTGGTGCTTGGTATTCTCGCATTGGGACAGTACTTGCTGATTCGTCAGGCGGAAGATCAGGAGCTTTCTGCCATACGCAATGAGTTTCATCAGTTAACAGCGGGTTATGCGCAGCAAGTCCTTGGCGCTGCCAGCGCTCTGGCAGGCAATCCAGGAGTGGTGGCTGCCTTTGCTACCGCACCTTCTGCGAGTCAACGTACTCAACTTGGCGCAGAGTCCGATAGCTTGTATCGCGTGCTCAAGTCACAATACGGCCACGCCGTGGTGGTCTTTATCGCCAACCAGCATGTATTGTATCGCGCTAATAAACCAACATTTTTTGGGGACCATATAATCCCTCGTCCAGATATCTCTCAGGTAATAAAGACCGGCCTGCCAGTGGCCAATCTGGGACTGCTGAAGATTGTTGGCTATTCTGTAAGTGGTGTTGCTCCTGTGCTTTCCAGTGACGGTACTGCGATCGGGGTTGCGCAGGTCAGTTTGCCCATTGCCTCGTTATATGGCCGCATATTGCATGATATTCCAGGGAGCGGTATTGCCGTCCTGATCCATCACAACGCTGCTTCGCCTGATGGTGTTAACGGAAAAATGCTGGGAAATAATTTGGTTAGCTATGTTAGCTCTCCTGATCTGCAGGAATATATTGCCCAACATCCCCATATGCTGCGCGCGAACTACAGTGGCATAGCCAGGCTTAAGGATGGTGAGTTTTACCATCTCTTCGTGATGCCTCTGACGGGATATGATAAGAAACCGCTGGGCCTGGCCGTGTTTGGTTACAACGTAACAAGCACGCTGCGCATCGCGGCGATTACGCTCGGTGCATCTCTGATCTTGAGTGCTTTGGTATTTCTCTTGATCGGACTCAATCTGAAACGCTTTGTCGAGCGACGCATTCTTGCTCCAGTAGTGGAATTGGCGCAGCGGCTGCGGGCAATTTCTCTGGGAGAGCGATTGGAACAATCGCTAGAACAGACAGAAACGAATGAGATCGGCATTCTCCAAACAGCAGCCGAGCGACTACGCAAGACCTTGCTGAACATGCTGAGCCATATTAAGAAATCTGACTAGCACAATTTTCCTCTGCGTTTGGCACTGTCTGCATTGATGGTGCCACGCCCGCTGTGCAGCAATTTTCGCTGAGATAGGCCACTAAGGTCCAGACTACGGGCATGACCGCGCGATAACGTTGGTGGCGCCCCTCCCGCTGTACCGTGACCAGTCCCGCATGTTGCAGAGACTTGAGATGGAAAGAAATACCATTGTGCGTTTGCCCCAAATGCTCGGCAATTTCGCCAGATACCAAGCCTACAGGCTCCTGCTCCACCAAGAACCGGAAAATATCCAGCCGTACCGGCGACGCGAGTGCCTCCAAGCAAATTACCATTCGATTCCGTTGTTCTGTGGCATCCATAAATCAACTCACGAACTTTCGTGGAAGTATTGACATGAACTGACCGCTCGTCAAGACTACGCGCTGAATCTTCTGCGGAGCGACGGGCCCATGCTGGCGGTACTGATCTTTCTGGCAACGTTGATATTGGTGATCTGGCAACCCAAGGGGCTGAGTATTGGCTGGAGTGCCATGGGCGGGGCGGCGCTGGCGCTGGCGACTGGTGTCATCACCTGGAGTGATATCCCCGTAGTTTGGCACATCATCTGGGACGCCACTTTTACCTTTGTGGCTCTCATCATCATTTCGCTGATTCTGGATGAAGCGGGCTTTTTTCACTGGGCGGCGCTGCACGTGGCGCGTTGGGGTGGTGGGCGGGGGCGGCTCTTATTCCCGCTGATTGTTATCCTCGGCGCGGCCATCGCTGCAGTCTTTGCCAATGATGGCGCCGCCTTGCTCCTGACCCCGATTGTGATGGCCATTTTGCTGCAACTGGAGTTCACCCCGGCCGCCACCTTTGCCTTTGTCATCGCCACAGGTTTTGTCGCCGACACCACCAGCCTGCCGCTGATGATTTCTAATTTGGTTAATATCGTCAGCGCCAACTATTTCAATATTTCATTTGATCGCTACGCCCTGGTGATGATTCCGGTAGATCTGGTGGCGCTGGCGGCGACGCTGCTGGTGCTCTGGATCGTATTTCGGCGGGTGCTGCCACAGCATTACGGCACGGCGCATCTCCCGGAGCCGGTAACGGCGATCAAAGACCATCTGGTGTTCCGTGCCAGCTTTCCGGTGTTGATTTTGTTGCTCATCGCCTATTTTGTGACCGCGCAGTGGCAGATACCCGTCTCTGTGGTCACTGTTACGGGTGCCTTGATTCTGCTTGCCCTGGCTGGCCGCTGGTTTCAGGGTGGGCGCGGCGCGCAGATTCCCATACGCAAGGTTTTGCAGGAAGCGCCCTGGAAAATTGTGGTCTTCAGTTTGGGTATGTACCTGGTGGTGTACGGGTTACGTAACGCCGGACTGACGGGCTATGTGACACAGGCCCTGCTTTGGTTTGGCGCGCATGGGCGGATCGCGGCGGCACTGGGTATGGGTTTCCTGGCGGCACTACTTTCTTCGGCGATGAATAACATGCCAGCGGTATTGGTGGGCGCACTGGCCATTCACCACGCGCCAGCCGCAGCGGATCCCATGATTCACGAGATCATGGTCTACGCCAATATCATCGGCTGTGATCTGGGTCCGAAGTTTACACCCATCGGCAGTCTCGCCACCTTATTGTGGTTGCATGTGCTGGGTCGCAAGGGGGTCACCATCACCTGGGGCCAGTATATGAGGACTGGGCTGCTGATCACACCTCCGGTGCTTTTGGTGACTCTGCTGGCGCTCGCCTGGTGGTTGCCGCTGGCTTGAAAAACAGGGCTTGAAAAAATCCTTTCCCATCCTCATGTAGTGTGATATGGAGATGTTGGCCCTATGCGGCCAAGGGGTATTTCATGAATCTCGTCAGACCGGCAGCGGTGGCCGGCACCTTTTATCCTGCCGAGGCTGCCGTTTTGCGGACCGAGGTAGAGCGTTTGCTGGCCAGGGCTGAACATGCCGGTGAAGTGGCCGCTGTCTCATGGCCCAAGGCCATTATCGTTCCTCATGCGGGCTACATCTACTCGGGAGCGGTAGCCGCTTCCGGTTACGCCCTGTTGGCCAAGGGGCGGGGGCACATCCGCCGGGTGGCGCTTCTGGGGCCGGCGCATCGTGTGCCATTCCGCGGTCTCGCTCTTCCTGGGGTCCAGGCCATGCAAACGCCGCTGGGTAATGTCGCGGTGGATCCGGCGGGGGTGGAGGCACTGGCCGGGTTGCCCCAGGTCCGGGAAATGCCGACCGCGCACGCCCAGGAACATGCCCTGGAAGTGCAATTGCCTTTTATTCAGGAAGTGCTGGATGGCGTCAGCGTCATTCCTCTGGTGGTGGGAGATGCCCGACCAGAGGCGGTGGCGGAGGTTCTGGAGAAGCTCTGGGGTGGCGAGGAGACAGTCATCGTTATCAGCTCCGACCTCTCTCACTACCATCCCTACGCCGAAGCCCGTGCGATAGACCGCCATACGGTGCAGGAAATATTGCACTTCGAGTCCACACCCATAGAGCACGAGCAGGCTTGCGGCGCTACGCCCATCAATGGCTTTCTCCCGGTCGCCCGCAAGCACCACCTGCATCCACGTCTGGTGGGGCTGTGTAACTCGGGTGATACGGCGGGGTCCCGTGATGCGGTGGTGGGCTATGCCGCGGTAGCTTTTTACGGAGAAAGCCGTGACCATGCAGGATGCTGATGAAAAGACCAGTGGGCTTCCACCGGAAGCCGGGAAAGTCCTGTTGCATTTGGCCCGCGCTACGATTGCCGGGGCGTTGGGTTTGCCCGCTGAGTTGGCGGCTGTTCCGAACTGGGCGCAGCGGCCCGGTGCGACCTTTGTGACGCTGACTGGACCTCAGGGCTTGCGAGGCTGCATCGGCAGCCTGCAAGCCTACCGTCCCCTTGGGGTGGACCTGCGCGCCAACGCCCTGGCGGCGGCCTTCGAAGACCCGCGTTTCCCGCCGATGAGCGCGGAGGAGTGGTCACAGGTGGAGGTGGAGGTTTCATTACTTTCTTCGCTGCAACGTATGCATTTTGACAACGAAGAGAGCCTGTTGCAGCAAATACAACCCCATCAGGATGGGTTGGTTTTAAGCCATGGGGTGCATCGCGGCACCTTTCTCCCGCAGGTATGGGACGAACTCCCCCAGCCACGGGAATTTCTGCGTGCGCTGAAGCACAAGGCGGGCCTGCCTGCGGATTTCTGGTCTGTAAACATAGAGGTGTACCGCTATATGGTCGAGAAATGGCGTGAAGGGCCGACCGTAGACAGAAAGAGCGATGGATAAAGAAGCGCTTATAACGCATCCCGGCCGCTACTGGCATAGTCTCGCAGATGGACGCATTCAGTGTGACCTCTGTCCGCGCGATTGCCGCCTGCAGGAAGGGCAACGCGGGGCTTGCTTTGTGCGGATGCGGAATGGCAATACCATGGTCCTCAGCACCTATGGGCGTTCCTCGGGTTTTTGCATGGACCCCATTGAGAAAAAACCCCTGAATCATTTTTACCCCGGCAGCAGTGTGCTCTCTTTCGGTACGGCGGGCTGCAACCTGGCCTGCAAGTTCTGCCAGAACTGGGATATTTCCAAGTCCCGCGAGATGGACCGGCTCCAGGACCAGGCGAGTCCTGCGGGCATCGCGGCAACTGCCCTGTCGCTGGCTGCCAAAAGTGTGGCCTTTACCTATAATGACCCGGTTATTTTTGCCGAATACGCCATGGATACGGCGGACGCCTGCCATGCCGCCGGCATTAAGACCGTGGCTGTTACCGCTGGCTACATCCACGCGCAGCCGCGGGCGGAGTTCTTCGCCAAAATGGACGCAACCAACGTCGACCTCAAGGCCTTTACCGACGAGTTTTACTTCAAACTGACGGGAGCGCATCTGGCTCCCGTGTTAGAAACACTGGAGTATATTGTCCAGGAAACTCAGACCTGGCTGGAAATAACTACGTTGCTTATTCCGGGTCATAATGACTCCGAGGCGGAAATCCGTGCGGCTGCGGAATGGATTATGGAGCATCTGGGTCCTGACGTACCGCTTCATTTCTCCGCTTTCCATCCCGATTACCGGATGTCGGATGTGCCCGCCACGCCGACAGATACCCTCGTGCAGGCACGCCGCGTGGCCATGGAGGTGGGTTTACATTATGTCTATACCGGAAATGTGCACGATCAGGAGGGCGACACCACTTTTTGTCCCGGATGCGGGGCGGCATTGATCGTCCGCGACTGGTATCAGATATTGTCTTATCACCTGACTCCGGGGAGTCGTTGTCCCCATTGTGGCCATTCTATTGCCGGACATTTCGAGGCCCGGCCGGGGAGTTTCGGACGCAAGCGCATTCCTTTACGCATCGGGGCTTGAGTGGCGGTCCGCCAAATCCATAGCCCAGATCTCAGATCTCAGATCTCAGATCTCAGATCTATTATCCCTGTGGAGAGGGGTCACACAAACGCCGCATATTCTCTGGCAGTTCGGTAGGGCACTCACCGCACTGTCGGTTGGCGGGAACCGCATAATCTATTTTTTTTGGATAGGCCAGATTCAGGTTCGCCATAATGTCCTGGAACTCTTTCACGCTTTTGCCCGCCAGCCGGGGATTCCGCCCTTTTTCCTGTGCCACAGAAGAAACGTGTCGATGCTGATAATCGTGCGCTGGATAGATCAGGGTTTCGTCCGGCAGGCTGAATAACTTATCCCGGATCGACCGATAAAGAGTGGCTGCATCGCCATTCTGAAAGTCGGTGCGTCCGCAGCCATCAATCAGCAGCGCGTCGCCCGTAAATACTCGTTGACTATCGCCCTCACTCAGCAAATAACTATGGTGGGTGTCGGTGTGTCCGGGTGTGAACAGTGGAGAAAAGGTGAGGGTGCCTACTCTGAATGCTTGTCCCTCCATGGTCCCAAAATCTGTGCAGGGAAGCTGATCCATGGCCGGACCGGCAATCCGGCTTCCGGCAACCGATTTGAGCTTGTATGTGCTGGTGACATGATCGGCATGAATGTGGGTCTCCAGGGTGTAGACCAGGTGCAGACCCAGCGCCTGAAGCACTTGCAAATCCCGCTCCATGGTTTCCAGTACGGGATCCAGCAGGATCGCCTGTCCCGTCTGAGTACAACCGAACAGGTAGGTATAAGTAGAGGATTCCGCTTCAAACATCTGTCGAAATATCATCATGTATCTCCTTTCTTTCAGGGCAAGTCAGTGATTCGCCATGTGCTTAGAAACTGGTCATTTCCTCGGCAGTGCCGATCCAAAAGGATAGCCTTCATCGCCGCAGGGGCTCAATCCTCGCTGCCGGATGGATATGTCTTGGAATAAAGGTGATAATTTGGCGGTACGTCAGGCTGTATACGTGAAAACATCCGATGTGGTCGGATGGGTCGCGTAGCTTCGCCTCCACTACGTCATCCTTTGCCAGAGAATACGCTGATTATGAGGTTTCCACGACTATCCACCGGCCATGCGCATGTCCGATAGCGCCATAGTGGCAGCCGTTCCGCGTTCCATACAATCGTTTCTCCTCCTGACCCCGGGAGAATGGCGAGATCTCTTTTCCAGCCGCCACCACCCCCGTCTTTTCCAGCGCGAACGGGCACGTTTCATCCTCTCCCGTGTCCGCATCATTGCCGCCCTGCTGGCTATTCTCGCCCCATTCCGGATCGTTGCGGATGCGCTGCTGCTCCCCCATCCTCTGTTCATCCTTCTCGATAGCGGACGAATCGTCGTGGCCGTGGCGTTTGCCGTATTGGCCTTTTTTTGCAGGTGCCGTCCTGCACCGCGGCACGCCCGGTTGGCTATGGTCATGCTCTTTTTGATTCCCGCTTTTTTCTTCCTTTTTTCACACGTGTTACTTGCCCATACCCAACTGAATGGCGGGACGGAATACTTCGAAAAATATAATTTTCTACCCTTTATACTTATGGCAGGTGTAGGCATATTTCCCATGGTTCTGCTGGAAACCCTGGCTTTCACCCTTTCCCTGCTTACGGCTTTTGCGCTGCCCTTATGGTTGCAGGAGGATCCGCGCATTCTACCGGAACTCATCGATCTGGCACTGGTAGCCAGTATTGCCGCCCTGGCCGCCATGAGCCAGCTTCAAAGTATGAAAAGACTCTTCGTGCAATCCTCTACGGATCCCCTGACCGGGTTGCTTAACCGACGTGCCGGTGAAAATCTGTTGACCTTGCTGTTGGCTCAGGCGGAACGCCATCCCCACGCGCTTTCTGTCGTTTTGCTGGATGTGGATAACTTCAAGGGGGTTAATGACAATTGGGGTCACGAAGCAGGGGATCGGGTACTTCAGGACGTGGCACAACTGCTGCAATCCGGAGTACGGACGGGCGATGCCGTGATACGGTGGGGCGGTGAAGAGTTTGTGATAGTGATGCCCTATGCGAATTCCGGACAGGCCCAGGCGCGCCTGCAGGTCATCCTTGACGGACGCGCCGTGCAGAAGCCGGACGGGCAACCCATAAGGATGAGCGGGGGCATCGCCGAATTACAAGCCGAAAACGGCAAAAACTGGAGCGACCTGATCAAGCTGGCCGACAACCGTATGTACCAGGTCAAACTCAATGGAAAGGGCCGAATTGTCACGGAATAGCGATCTGCATGCGTCAAGCGTGCCGGCCATAATAAGCCATCAGGCGAATCCCGTGGTGACTGAGCCCTATTGCCAATGCCGCGAATCCCAGCAGGGCAAGGGTGAAATCCAGCAAATCGTGCGGATGAATGTAAAAGGAAAATCCAGGTCAATGCGTGGTCCGCAGCGGGCGAGCAGTGTGCTGGTTTATGGACTGTTGCTGGCATCTATCGCCGCCGCAGCACACGCTGACAGTGCCGGTACCTGGCAATCGTTAAAGAGTTGGGGTCAAAATCAGTGGTCAGCGGCCACCGCCACGGTACCGCGCCTGCCCGCGACAGTGTCGGCGCAGGGGACGATTGAGGTGGCTTTCTCGCCGCCGGGCGGGGCGACAGCGGCCATTGTGCAGGCAGTTGGCGAGGCGAAGCAACGGATCTGGGTGCAGGCCTACAGCTTCACCAGCGCGCCGATCGCCAAGGCCGTGCTCAACGCCGCCAAAAGGGGGGTCGAGGTGAAGGTGGTGCTGGATAAAAGCCAGCGCACCCAGAAATATTCGGTGGCCGATTTTTTCGCCAACCAGGGTGTGCCCGTTTACGTTGATGACCAGCACGCTATTGCCCATAACAAGGTGATGGTGATCGATTCGGGGACGCTGATCACGGGCAGCTTTAATTTCAGCAAGGCGGCAGAGCAGGCCAACGCCGAGAATCTCCTGATATTTCGGGGAAATCCCGCACTACAGCAGCTCTACGCTGACAACTTCCGCTTTCATCTCAGCCATTCGACGCCCTACAGGGCGCGTCATGGTCTGGATTAAGCCAGCCTAGACGAGCCCTTCCAGCAACTGTATGTCGACCAGGCTGCCGGCTTTGGCATGCTCCGCTTCGGCCGCGAGAATGATCAGACAGTCGGCATGGGCCATTCCACTCATGATATGGGAGGCCTGCTGACCAATCCCCGTTACCTGTAGCCCGCTGGGGGTCAGCAGCAGCCGACCGCGCTGGAAATCGGTGCGTCCCCCCTTTTTTTGGAGATCCTCTGCCAAAGGAAGCTGTACCAGCGGGGCGGTCCAGGGTGCCGCTTTGCCCATGCGCTTGAGGATGCTGGGGCGCACAAACTGGTAAAAAGTCACCATGGTGGAAACGGGGTTGCCAGGCAGACCAAAAAATGTGGCATCGCCGAGTTGTCCGAAAGCCAGAGGACGCCCGGGTTTCATGTTTATTTTCCAGAAATTGATGGTGCCGAGGCGACCGAGGAGTTCGGCGATGTAGTCGGCGTCGCCCACGGAGACGCCGCCGGTGCTGATCACCATGTCGGCCATGGTTGCGGCGCTGTGCAGGGCCGCTTCGATCTGCTCAGGATCGTCGACGATACGGCCGAGATCGAGGATTTCACAGCCGAGGCGTTGCAGCATGCCGTGCAGGGCGTAACGGTTACTGTCGTAGATTTGTCCTGAACCCAGCGCGCTGCCCAGTGGGCGCAACTCATCGCCGGTAGAGAAAAATGCGACCCGCAGACGGCGATATACGGCGAGTTCAGCAACGCCCAGACTGGCGAGCAGCCCGATTTGGGCGGGACGCAGCCAGGTTCCGGCTTCCAGGGCCAGGGTCCCGGCCTGCAGATCCTCACCGGGTTGGCGGATGTTCGCTCCCGTCTTGCTGACCACCTGCGGAGTGACCTGATCAGCGTGGACTTCTGCCTGCTCCTGAATGAGCACGGCATCCGCGCCTTCCGGGACCATGGCACCGGTCATGATACGTACACACTCACCGGCACCGACATGCCCCTTGAAGGGATGTCCGGCAAAGGACTGGCCGATGATGCATCGTACGGCATCGCCGTCAATGCTGCGCAGGGCGTAGCCATCCATGGCCGAATTGGACCAGGCGGGCACGTTGGCAGGGGCATGAATGTCCGTGGCCAGCACCCGCCCCAGCGCATTGCCGAGATGGATGCTTTCGGTACCTTGCACCGGCAGGCTGGCCGCGAGGATGGTATCCCGTGCATCGGCGACACTTTTAGCCAGGGAATCATGTTCGTTACCACCACAACAGTGAGCCATGTTTAATCTTCCTTTTTTATCCATTGCCGGATGAATCGCGCGATGGCGGATGGCGTATTCAGGTCCAGTTGAACGCCGGGAATGTCCAGAACGCTATCTGTCGCTACGGCCATGATGCAGGGGTCATCTGCTGCAAGCAGGGGACGCCCGAGACTGGGCCGGTGCACTTCGATTTTCGGCACCGCCAGTGCCTTGTTCCCCTCCATCAGGAGAAGGTCTGGCAGTGGTTGCAGGCTGGCGCTGATGGTCTCCAGGCTGACTTCAGTCGGCGCGGGCCGGCTCATAAACCAGTGTTTCGGACCCTGCAGTAATACGGCATCTGCACCTGCTTCCCGTAAACGGTAACTGTCTTTTCCCGGTACATCCCAGTCCACATCATGATGAGTCGACTTGACGACGGCGACCTTCAGTCCATATCCGCGTAGCAAGGGAATCAGGGCGCAGAGCAGGGTGGTCTTACCGCTACCGCTATATCCTACTACACAGAGCGTTTTCATGTCATATCCTCTGGATGATTGCAGTTACGCAGCAAGTCGGCGGGCAGGGTAAGACCGGCAAAAGAGAGGTCCTGAAACCAGCCTTGCGCCCGCCGCCCGCCGCCGTCCAGATAACGCTGCAGCTGGGGCAGCAGAGCGCGGCGACACAGACAGATGACTGCGTGCCAATGGCCGGCGCTGCGCACCACCACCAGATCATGTCCGCCTTTGGTCTGCCACATACGACGCACGATATCCTGGGGTAAATAGGGGCTGTCTACCGGGATGCTGGCTACCCAGTCCTGTGTCGCGGCACGCATCCCGGCGGCCAGGCCCATGAGCGGACCCTGAAAATCTGCCAGCGGATCAGAGACGAGCGGATACCCCCATTGCGCATAACGCTCTAGATTGCGGTTGGCGCTGATGACGATGTCGGTACAATCCCCGTGCAGGATGGCAATGGCCCGCTCGATCAGGGGTTTTCCCTGCCAGTCCAGCCAGCCTTTATCCGCCCCACCCATGCGCCGACCGGCGCCACCGGCCAGAATGACTCCGGTGACCGGTAGCCGTTGGTGTGCGTTCCGTGCGTTGGGTCTGTATAAGGGGGGTGGGGTGCTGATGGACGGGTTCACGGGTGTCGTGCCTTGCTGGTAATGCCTATGCTATCCTTCCACAATTCTTTTCTGAGTAAAACCCGGAGCGGTTATGTGGAATTGGTTGCTGGGCAGGACGGAGCCTGTCGTCCCGCCCAGCGGAGTCGTGATAGATGCGGGTATCCCGGCGCAGGACCGGGTGGCGGAACTTCCCTTGCCGGAGCCCCTTTTTATTTTGCACTACAACGGTTTCGGTCTGTTGCCGGAAAATCCCGAGCTGCGTCAAATTCTGCTGGAGACGGCGCGGAGTGGTGACTTCCTCCGGGACATGCCGCGCGTCAGCGCCCAGCAATTGGCGGCAAGGGCCGGATTGCGGGTGCGCTTTGGCGTGGATGTTGACACCGTGGCGCGTTTTTTTCGGGTGCTGCACGCCGAGATTACCCGGCGCATGTATGTGGAAGCCGCCCGGCAGCGCGAAGGCGCGGTGGGACTGCGCCTGACTCTACTGAAACCGGAAACGGCCACGCCGGAAGATCAGGCCATCGTCAACGCCGATACCCACGGTCTCGGTGCCGGGGTCTATCCCTTTACCCATATTCCCGAAAACCCCCATCCGGGGACGGAAAACCCTTTTATTATTCGCGTCGTGATGAAAAAGGATCTGGTATGAAAAAAATAGCCATCTTCGCCGGTGACGGCATTGGTCCGGAAATCGTGGCGGCTGCCCGGCAAGTGTTGGATGCCGTGGATCAGGCCGCCTACCTGGGCCTGCGCTGTAGCGAAGGCCCAGTGGGCGGGGCCGCGCTGGACGCCAGCGATGATCCCTTGCCGGCAGCCTCTTTGCAGTTGGCCATGGAGGCGGATGCGGTCATTTTGGGCGCGGTGGGCGGCCCCCGCTGGGACGCGTATCCACCCGCCAAACGTCCGGAACAGGGACTGCTGCGCCTGCGCAAAGGCCTGGACC
>JAKBXD010000041.1 GCA_021840785.1 Pseudomonadota bacterium | reverse complement strand
CGGCGATATCCTCCTCCAACGCGCGCAGAATGGCGGGCATCAGTCGTGCACCCATATCGTCCTGGAGGCGCGTGTAGCGGTAGGCGAACTGATCGAGCAGACGGCGATCTTCTTTAGCTAGCTTATCCCACTCCATCTCTTGCAGATCAAGCTGATGGAGATCGACGAGCGCTTCACGCAAGGCTTCCGCGTGACCAAGGCAGGTCGAATAGGCATGGGCTAGAGCAAGTTGTTCTGGTGTCTGTTTCACAGGGCAAGCCCGGTTTCGTGGGCGACGCACACAATCGGGCGCACATCACCTGGCTGTTCGATGACAATGTCGATCTTTCGCTCGCCGAGGCGGGCTTCGAGTAGGCCGAGCATGCGTATTTTGCTCTGCAATGCAGTGTCAGCCGACAGCGCCCGAGTCTGAACGAGGAGGTCGATGTCCCCGCCCCTCTTGCTGTCATCCACCCGCGAGCCGAAGAGCCAGACGCGGGCTTCCGGGCCGAAGCTTTCTGCGGCGCTCTGGCGGATTTGGGCGATTTGTTCGGGGCTGAGGCGCATGGCGTTCAATCCACCCTCAGGCCGGAGAGGTCGAGGGTGATGGCGTTGCCGAGCGCCGAACTGGCCCGCGCATGGGCCGGGGCTGGGCGGGGATGGGTGTGAACAAGTCCCCGAATGCAAGGCTGACCGCCGCGTTTACCTGGTTCAATGGTGATACGTTGGATGTCGTTCACAGCCCTTCCTCCACACTTTATAAGCGCTTCCTCAGCGCGCTCCGACCACAAATGGCTATGCCCCACGCGACTAATTTCTAAAGTATGGCTCATTCAAACGCACTTGCCAAAGCACGGCACGGTTTTCCTACTTCGGGCCGGAATAAAGCAACTCCAGGCATGCTCAATAAATCGCGGCCAGACCACATTGATCTCGGGTTGTCCGGAACAGAAAATAGGGCGATTGGTGTACAACGTAAGGGATCTTGGGCGTCAGTCCTCATCATGTCTCGTTTGATCAGGTATGATTCGGCGCAAAAAACCGTCGAAAAGCGGAACCGTAAAGTTCAGCCACCCATGGGCTGGGCTGTAAATCATGCCTTCCTTGATCATTTTTGCGCGGACTGGCCCCAAAGTCGAAGATTCCACTCCCATACATGTGGCGATATCCCGGAAACGATAAGGTCCGGCTCCCAGTTCGGCGATCGCTCGGAGAAAAGTTTTTTCACTGGGGGTCAGGCGATCAAACCGGACCCGAAAAAAGTTGGCGTCCAACCGATCAATGGCCATGGGGGTAGCGGTTTGTATATCCAGCAAAGTGATGGACGGACCCTGCGCTTGATTCCAGCTGATATAGCCCCACTCCTGGACAAAATAAGGGTACCCTTCGGTAATCCGAAAGACCTCCTCTAAGGCGTCTTCCGTAAACTGCGCGCCAGCGGCCTGAGCCGGATCCTGCAGCGCCTTGAACGCATCGGTTTGGGACAAGGGCCCTACTTTGGGGTAAGCGAAAAGACGTTCAGCGTAGGACTTGGACTGCCCCGCCAACGCAGGAAGAATCGGCAGTCCGGCCCCAATCAATGCGAGAGGAAGTTGCTGTTGCTGTATCCGGTGCATGGCCATAATCAGAGCACTGAATTCCAGCTTGCTGAGGTACTGCACTTCGTCAACCAACAAGACGATGAGCGTGCTCTTTTCTGCCGCCGCTTCTGCCACAGCCTGGAAAAGACGGGGCAGATCCGCTTCCAGATCCCCGCTGTCGGCTGCCCCTACAAGTGGCTGGATATCCATAGAAAATTCAATATCCGATATTTTTACCCGAAGCGCTCCTACAAAACTCCGCAGAACGGCCAACCCCCGTTTTACTTGGTGATTCAAGCCAGCCAAACGATTTAGGTCATACAGCAGTTCTCGCACTGGAGGAATCAGCAGGGCTGCCAAATTCTTCCCGGTATGCGCCTCAAGGCTGATCGTATGGTATCCGGTAGCGCGAGCCTTGCGCCCAATCTCGTTCAGCAGAACGGTCTTGCCTACCCCACGCAAGCCCGTCAGCATAAGACTTTGCTCAGTCCGCTGCTGCCGTACTCGAGCCATGAGAATATCGGCCCGTTCCAGGATTTCCGAGCGGCCCACGAGTTCTGGCGGAGGCGCCCCCGCTCCAGGAGAAAAAGGATTAGAAATGAAATTCATAGGATAGTCCCCACAATCATGCCTCGGCTTGGTTATAGCAAGATCTACATATATCTACTAGAATATAGCTAGTCGTAGATAGATATTGGTACCGATCCGGTGTACGAAGTCCAGGACATCGCGATAGCCCAGTTCATTTCTGCCACTTCCAGGTTCGCAGGGACAACGCGGCTGAGCCTGTAGCCTACTTCGGGCCGGAATAAAGCCAACTATCTCGGTCGCCAATGCCGCTCGTTGCGCGTGTCGTTTGCGAGCGGCTCCCATCACCACGCCGTCCCTTTCTGCTGTTCCCAACTCCAGGCATGCTCCATCATCGCGGTCAGATCCGCAAAGCGTGGTTTCCAATTCAGGGTATCGCGCGCCTTTTGGCTGTCGGCCACCAACACGGCGGGATCACCGGGGCGGCGGGGCTGAACGTCGGCGGGAATGCCCCGGCCGGTAACGCGCCGGGCGGTATCAATGACCTCTTGCACCGAAAAGCCCTGACCGTTGCCCAAATTAAAGGTATTGCTCTCCCTGTCGGCCAGCAAATGCTCCAAAGCCAGCAGGTGTGCGCTGCACAGGTCCCAGACATGAACATAATCGCGGATGCAGGTGCCGTCTGGTGTGGGGTAATCGTCGCCGTAAATAGCTATTTGTGCCTGCCGACTGCTGGCTGCCTGCAACACGAGGGGGATTAAATGGCTCTCGGGATCGTGGCGCTCGCCCAGTTCGCCTTCCGGGTCGGCGCCGGCGGCGTTGAAGTAACGCAGGCTGACGAAGCGCAGGCCGTAAGCGCTGTCATGGTCGGCCAGCATCTCCTCCACCATGCGCTTGCTGCGCCCGTAGGGATTGATGGGGCGCTGGGGATGCTGTTCGTCAATGGGGGTGTATTCCGGCTCCCCGAACAACGCTGCCGTGGACGAAAATATGAAGCGGCGCACGTTATGGCGGAGCATGGTTTCCAGTAGATTCTGGGTATTGGCGACATTATTGCGATAGTAGCGGGCGGGTTCGCGTATGGACTCGCCCACCTGACTGAGCGCCGCAAAATGCATCACGGCGGCAACGGGCGTCTCTCCGAAAATCCGTTCCAGCAGCGCGGTATTCGCCAGATCGCCTTCAAGCAAACGGCCATAGCGGGCAGCTTCCCGAAAGCCTGTAGAAAGATTATCCAGGATGAGCACTTCATGCCCACTCTGGACGAGCATCTTGGCCATATGCGAGCCGATGTAACCGGCACCACCGACGACGAGGATAGGCTGTTTCATGAGGGATTGTCCGATGCTTATGCGGCGTGGCGGAGGGTTTCGAAGTATGGCTCATTACAAACACACTTGCCAAAGCACGGCAAGATTTTCCGCTACTTCTGGCCGGAATAAAGCCAACCCAAGCATGCTCAATAAATCGCGACCAGACCACGTTGCTCTCGGGCTGTACAGAAAATAGGGCGATTGGCGTACAACGTAAGGGATCTTGGGTGTCAGTACATCGCGATAGCCCAGGCGATGGCTTCGTGCGCGCCGCAATTGCTATTATCTCCGGCTACAGGCTACAATTCCGTAAATTTTTGCGGAGGTTAATAGTATGCGTTCGAATCTTCTGAAGGTGGTTGTTGCTGTGGCCGGGGTACTGACGCTGGCGGGATGTGCGCACAATGTGGGGAGCGGGGCTCCGACTAACGCCGGAGCGGTGGCTCCCGCCCACTCCGCAGCCACGGCCGGCTATGCCGGTGAAGGCATCAATGGCCAGAACCTCAATGCCAACGGTCCCATCGGCGGGGGCAACAGTGGCCTGACCGCCGCTGAATTGGCCGCCTTGCCGCAGCATTTGCGGGTGCATTTTGAATTCAATAGTGGCTCTATGGATGCGCAGGCCCAGCAGATTGCCACCCAGAATGCGCAATTCATGGTCGCTCATCCCCATATTCAGGTCCGTCTGGAGGGGAATACCGATGATCGCGGTACCCAGGAGTACAATCTGGCCCTCGGTGAACAGCGCGCCGAGACCGTGAAACAGTTCCTGGAATCCCAGGGCGTCAGCGTGGCACGGGTCAGCACCGTTAGCTTTGGCAAGGACAATCCCTTGTGTACCACGAACGACTCTGCCTGCTGGGCAAAAAATCGTCGTGTGGACTTCGTTTACAGCGGTGGCTATAAGGGCTGAACGCCAAGGAGAGTTTGCTGATGAAGCGCTGGCATCTTTTTCCCGTCCTTTCCTTACTATGCCTGAGCCCCTTTGCACAGGCCGAGTCAACCGGCGAGAAAGTGCTGCAGTTGCAACAGCAGATGGCGGTCATGCAGGGCGAACTGAGCAGCCTGGTGGCGGTTCAGCAGGCCAGCAAAGGCAGCCAGAGCGCGCTGGCTGACCTCCTCGCCCGGACCCAGCGTCTGGAACAGGAGGTCCGCGATCTGCGCGGCGAACTGGACACCAAAACCCACGCCCTGCAGACTCAGCAGCAGGCATTGACCGCACAACTGGCGAATCTGACTTCTGCTACAACCAGTACCAGCAGCACGGCTATCACCGCCAGTAACGCGGCGCTTATCAATTCCGCTGCGGTCATTGCCAGCGCCGCAAGTAACACCTCGGCGCCCACGATCCAAGGTTTGGGGCAGTCTGATTACCAGCAGGCTTTCGATCTGCTGCGCCAAGGCCGGTACGGCTCCGCCGTAACCGCTCTGCAGGGCTTCATCCAGAGGCATCCGCAAAGCAGTCTGGTTCCCGATGCGTATTACTGGTTGGGGCAGGCGCAATATGTGCTGGGCCAGAATGACGCGGCGCTGAAAAGTCTTGATACCGTGCAGACCCGCTTCTCCCAAAGCAGCAAGGCGCCGGAAGCCATGTTGCGCATGGCGGAAATCTATCAGGCCATCGGCCAGTCCGGCAAAGCCCGCGTCGTCCTCGACAAGATCATCAAGCGATACTCGAGCACGCCATCGGCACAGAAAGCTGAGGCGCAGTTGCAGGCATTACCCGCCCAAAAGTGATGGAGGGGCGGCTCCGCATCACGGAAATTTTCCACAGCCTGCAAGGGGAAACCCGCAGTGTCGGGCGCCCCGCGACTTTTGTGCGCCTCACGGGCTGCCCCTTGCGTTGCCATTATTGCGATACGGCCTACGCGTTTCATGGCGGCGAATGGCAGCAAATTGCCGGGATTTTGGAGGCCGTTCGCGCTGGCGGCAATCGCTTGGTGGTGGTGACGGGTGGCGAACCGCTGGCACAGGCCGATGTGCTGCCGCTGATGACGCAGCTTTGCGATGCGGGCTATGAAGTCTTTCTGGAAACCAGCGGCGCTCTTTCCGTGGCGGGGGTGGACGCCCGGGTGGTGAAGGTGCTCGACCTCAAAAGCCCTGACTCCGGGGAGTGCGAACGCAATCTCTGGGAAAATCTGCCCTTACTTAACCCGCAGGACCAGATTAAATTCGTGCTTTGCAGTCGCGCCGATTACGATTGGGCCAAAGATGTACTCGCGCGGGAGGCATTGGCGGAGCGCTGTGAAATACTCTTTTCTCCCAGCCATGGTGCGCTTGCCTTGCGCGATCTCGCCGAATGGATACTCGCTGACCATCTGCCGGTACGCTTGCAGATTCAGTTGCACAAACTGATCTGGGGCGATCTGCCCGGACATTGACCATGCCAACGCCTGCCGTCGTACTCCTCTCCGGCGGACTGGATTCCGCCACCGTGCTGGCGCTCATGCGCCGGGACGGCTTTGCAGTCCACGCCATCTCTTTTGATTATGGGCAACGCCATAAGGAAGAATTGCACTACGCGGGATTGCTGGCACAGGCCATGGGCGCCGCCAGCCATCGGGTGGTCAATATTGATCTGGCGGCCTTTGGCGGCTCCGCACTCACCGATCCGGAAATCAGCGTCCCCGAGACCGGATTGACGCCGGGCATACCCATCACGTATGTGCCGGCGCGCAACACCGTCTTTCTGGCGTTGGCGCTGGCGTTGGCGGAAGTGCTGCGAGCCAGAGATATCTTTCTGGGAGTGAACAGCCAGGATTACAGCGGTTATCCGGACTGTCGCCCCGAATTCGTACAGGCTTTTGAGGCGCTGGCGCAGGTGGCCACCCGTCTCGGGGACGAAGCCCGCGGACCACGTATTCATGCGCCCCTGCAGTTTCTCAACAAGAGCGAGATCATTCGTCTCGGCAGCCGTTTGGGTGTGGATTACGGAATGACCCGCTCCTGCTACCAGCTCGATGCCGAAGGCCGGTCCTGTGGTCGCTGTGACAGTTGCCGTCTGCGTCGGGAAGGCTTTCAAAAGGCGGGGATTGCCGATCCCACGCCTTATCAGGGTTCCTGAGCGCCGCGTCGGTTAATGGGACCAGGCCGGCTGGCTATCCTCCCCCGCATTACTGTGCAGAATGGCCATGGTCTTGCCGTCCAGACTGACCTCCGCCAGCACTTTGTGCCCGCCGCGCTGGGTGCCGTAGAGGATCATCTGGCCGTTACCGGCGAAGCTCGGATGATCGCAATTGCCCTGGGCATCCAGCACGCGCACACCGCTGCCATCCGGCTTCATCACGGCGAGGGCATAGACGCCAGCGGTGCGGTGAATGAAGGCGATCGCATTGCCCGCGGGCGAATAGACCGGACCGGCATTGTAGTTGCCGTCGTAGCTCAGGCGATGCACGCCGCCGCCGCTCGCGTTCATTTCATAGATCTGCGGACCACCGGCGCGGTCGGAGACAAATATGATCCGACTGCCGTCCGCTGACCAGGTCGGGGAAGTATTGATAGCGTCATCGTTGGTGAGCTTGCGGCGCTGTCCGGTGCGCAAATTCGCCACGTAGAGTTCCGTATGGCCGCCGGAGGAGCGGGCATACGCCAATTCTTCGCCGTTGGGCGAAAAAGCCGGAGCACTGACAATCTCGCCGCCGGGGGCGATGGACTGGCGCCGTCCGGTAGCCAGATCCTGCACATAAATCACGGCCCGGGCGTTGGCGTAGGTCGTATAGGCCAGGCGGTGATTATCCGGCGACCAGACCGGTGAAAACACCGGCATGATACCGCGCACGATGGGGTGCGGATTCCAGCCATCGGATTCAGCCACCAGCAGTTCGTAATTTTCTCCGGTCTGCCGGACATAGGCGATCCGGCTGGCGAAGGGGCCGGGTTTGCCGGTAAAGGCCTGGTAGATGACATCCGCGACGTGGTGCGCGGTCATGTGCAATTCAGCGGCGGAGCAGGTGAAACGTTTGGCGACGAGTTCCTGCCCCGTGCTGACGTTGTAGACATAGACATTGACCACATACCCGCCGTTCAGCGGTTCCACAGAGCCCACGGCAAGGCCGGTGGCGCCCACCGTTGTCCAGTCGGCCGCCTTCACGCCGCTGGGCGAGCGCGGGTCGCCGGGGTAGCCCGCCGGGTCAATGACCCGGAACAAGCCGCTGTGGCGCAGGTCATTACGGACCACATCGGCGACGGTTGGCTGCCCGGCTATGCCCGGACCAAAGGAAGGAATGGCGATAGGCAGAGCCGAGGCAACACTTTTGGTGATTTGCACCGTGAGCGCTGCCTGGGCGGGAAGTGCAACAGTCCATGTTATAAGCGATAGCAGCCAAATAAATATTAACTTTTTAGCCATTGCTGAGCTCCTTAGCGCTGAAGACGATATTCACGACTTTAAATTCCGAGTAAGACAACCCAATGGGTGGTGGAAACGGTGCCGCCGCTTCAATCGCAGCAATCACCGCTGAATCAAATTGCGCATTTCCACTGGACTGGGTAATTGCCGGGTCGCCTTCCAGCTGCCCTTGCGGTGAAAGCTTAATTCTTACCTGACAATGAAGGTTGGGCGCAAAAACGGGCTGCCAATGTCTCTTCACGCGTTCTGCAATTTCGCTACCGAAAATAGCGGACAATCGCTGATTTTCCGCCGCCTGCTTAGCCAGCGCCGCCGCCATGTTGGCCTCGGCCTGCAGTTTGGCCCTGGCTTCCATCCGTTGCTGCAGTGCCTTGGCCCGCGCCGCCTCTGCGGCCTTGGCCTGTTGCTTGGCGAGTTGCTGCTTCAGCGCCGCAGCGCGTTGTGCGGCAGCCGCTTTTTGCGCCGCCTGTTTTTCGGCGGCGGCCTTTTCTGCCGCCGCTTTCTGCGCGGCGGCTTTGGCGGCCGCCCGTTGCGCAGCTTTCTCATGCGCTGCGCGCGCCGCCAGTTCCTCAGCCCGCTTCTCGGCGGCCTGTTTTTCGGCGGTGATCTGCGCGGTCTTCTGCTCCGCGGCCTTTTCTTGCGCTGCTTTTTCTGCGGCCTTCTGCGCGGCGCTGGGTGGCGGTGGAGTGGATGGCTTGGGTTTTGGCACCGGCACCGGTTTTGGTGCGGGCGGTGGTACCGGCGCGGGCTTCGGCGCGGGCTTCGGTTGCGGCGCCGGTGCCGCAACCGGGGGCATGCCGCTGCTCAGTTGCGCCTGCATCGGGGTGTCTCCGGCACTCGGCACCTCCATATGAAAACTCCAGAACAAGGCCGCCAGTATCGCGCTATTGAGCGCGATGGCCAGTGCCAGCGGCCAGAACGATTTGCGTTCTTTCAATGGCCCTCCTGGCGGGTCAGCAGGCCGACATGGGAAATACCCGCCTCCTGCAAACGCGCCATGACCGCCATGACCTTGCCGTAATCCACATGCGCATCACCGCCCACCAGCACTTGCACCTGATCATGGCTGGCGGCGGCAATGTGCCGCACCATCGTCGCGAGGTTATCCAGGGCAACGGTGCTGTGACTCTGCTTGTACTGCACCGAGATAGCACCCTGCCTGGTCACCGAAATCAGTACCGGCGGTGTTTTATCCGATACCGGCTTGGTCACGCCCTTGGGCAGGTTGACATTCACCCCCTGGGTCAGCAGCGGCGCGGAAAGCATGAATATCACCAGCAGCACGAGGGTCACGTCGATGTAGGGGACGACGTTCATCTCCGCCATAAGGCGCCGTCGTTTCATGGCTGCGTCTCAGGCACCTGCCGATGCAGGATGTTGGTGAATTCGTCCATGAAAACCTCGTACTGCGCATCCAGCTTGTCCAGTTGATGGACATAGCGGTTATACGCCGCGGTTGCCGGAATGGCGGCGAACAGGCCTGCCGCGGTGGCGATAAGGGCTTCGGCGACGGGGGGCGCCACTGTCGCCAGAGTGGCCTGCCCCGCAACGCCAATAGCCATGAAAGCCGTCATGATGCCCCAGACGGTGCCGAGAAGGCCGATAAAGGGACTGACGGAGGATACGGAGGCGAGGAAGGCCAGATTATTTTCCAGGCGTCCCACTTCGCGCATCTGGGCAACCCGCATGGCGCGCCGCGCGGCATCCAGGGCGTCACTGGGACGGATTTTATTGCGCTGACGCTGGAATTCTTCATAACCGGCGCAGAAAATGCTGCCCGCGCCCGTCTCCAGGTTGCTGCTTCCGGAAACATGCTGATAGATCTGGCTCATCTCCCCACCGCTCCAGAAGCGCTTCTCGAAGCGTGCCAGGGCTTTGTGCGCGCTGCTAAAGACGGCAAACTTCTGGAAGATGATCGTCCAGGAGGCAACGGACGCGATGAGCAAGATGATGAGAATAACCTGTACGACGCCGCTGGCATGCGTCACCAGATGGGTCATGGAGAGGGATTGGGTGGTATCGGCGACGATATTGGGATCCATAAAATCTCACGGCTGAACAGAAAGAGGGATGGCCTGCAATAATACCGCAGGAATAACGTGGGGACGAAAACCGGCGGCATCGAGGCAGACCACCTCCACTTCTCCGCTACAGAGTATCCTGTCCCCAACCGAGGCGACTTGATAAAAACCCATGCGCACGGGGCTTTTGCTCACGACTTTGGTTTCCAGCCGGAGCAGGTCATTGAAACGGGCCGGAGCGCGGAAGTCCAGGCGGACGCGGCGCACCGCAAAAATGATCCCTGCATCCTGCTCCAGTACATCCAGTTCATAACCCCGTTCGCGCAGCATTTCGGTGCGGGCGCGCTCCATGAAGCGTAAGTAGTTGGCATGATACACCACCCCGCCATGATCCGTATCTTCATAATAAACGCGAACGTGGAAAGTGCTGACGGGATCGTTAGCCGGCATCGAAAAGTCCTCCGGGTTCCTTGGGGGCCGTCAGGCCGAGGGCGAGGTAGCTGAGTTCCGTCGCGCAGCGTCCGCGCGGGGTGCGAATCAGATAACCGCGCTGAATCAGAAAGGGTTCCAGCACATCTTCGATGGTGCCGCGCTCCTCGCCAATGGCTGCCGCCAGACTCTCCACCCCTACCGGCCCGCCCGCAAAGCGCCCTATGACGGCCTGGAGCAACTTGCGATCCTGGCCATCAAAACCGTGCTGGTCCACCTCCATGAGGGTCAGGGCGGCCTGCGCCGTCGCCACATCAATTTCACCGTTACCGCGTACCTGGGCATAGTCCCGCACCCGGCGTAGCAGGCGGTTGGCGATGCGCGGCGTGCCGCGCGCGCGCCGGGCGATCTCCTGCGCACCCTCCAGGGCTTGCGGCGTGCCGAGAATCTGGGCGGAACGGGTGACGATCTGCGTCAATTCGGCGTCACTGTAGAATTCCAGATGAAAACTGATGCCGAAGCGATCTCTTAACGGTGAGGTCAGTAGCCCGGCACGGGTGGTGGCGCCAATCAGGGTGAAGGGGGGCAGGCTGATTTTGATGGAGCGCGCCGCGGGTCCTTCGCCGATGAGAATGTCGAGTTCGTAGTCTTCCAGCGCCGGGTAGAGGATTTCCTCCACCACCGGACTGAGACGGTGAATCTCGTCGACAAAGAGCACGTCGTGGGGCTGGAGGTTGGTGAGGATGGCGGCCAGATCACCCGGCTTGTCGAGCACCGGGCCAGAAGTGACCTTGAGGCCCGCACCCATCTCCTGGGCGATGATATGGGCCAGGGTGGTTTTGCCGAGGCCGGGTGGTCCGAAGAGCAGCACATGATCCAGTGCTTCGCTGCGACCTTTCGCCGCGTCAATATACAGACCCAGAGATTCACGCAGTTTGGCTTGCCCGAGGTACTCCGCCAGCCGACGCGGACGCAGGGCATGATCCACCGCATCATTGTGGGCTTCCTGGGGGTCGAGAGGGCCTCTATCCATCATTTTGGTCTGACCATTGGCGCACTGGTGGGTTCCAAAAAATCAATGACGTGACAAATTTTGCAGCGACTGACGGATAAGGTCTTCCAAACCCAGGCCTTCCGCCAGACCGGCTATGGCCTGGCTCGCCTGCGCAGGCTTATAACCTAAAGTCAGCAGTGCCGCAATGGCTTCCTGACGGGGGTCGCCGCCAGCGGTGCTGCCCACAGGTCCCGGCGCGATGCCACCCATCTTGTCACGCAGTTCCACCACCAGCCGTTCGGCGGTTTTCGGGCCGATGCCGGGGATGGCGGTGAGTTGCGCGGTGTTGCCCTCGGCCACGGCCTGACTGAGCCGCTCCGCGGACAGACCGGAAAGGCAGGCCAGCGCGACCTTGCCACCGATGCCGTTGACCCGGATCAGCAGGCGAAACGTGTCGCGCTCCGCTACCGTCATGAAACCATAGAGTAAATGGGCATCCTCGCGAATGGTGAGGTGGGTATGCACGGTCAGCGCTGCACCCTCGGCGGGCATTTGATAAAAGCCGGACAGGGGCATCTCCAGTTCATAGCCGACTCCCTGCACGTCGAGCCAGAGCCAGGGCGGGCGCCGCTGCAAGATGGTGCCGGTAAGCGAGGTGATCATGACGGGTGGTTCCTTCGGTCGTGATGCGGTTCAGCGACTGACAGCCAACTGCCAGCGTTGCCGGGTGCTGGCATGGTGGGCATGACAAATGGCACAAGCCAGGGCATCGGCAGCATCGGCCTGTGGGTTTTCGTTCAGCTTGAGGAGCCAGCGGACCATACTCTGCACCTGCTCCTTGGCTGCATGACCACCTCCGACGGCGGCTTTTTTGATCTGTAGCGCCGTGTATTCATGTACGGGCAACCCGGCTTCGAGCAAAGCGACCAGCGCTGCCCCGCGCGCCTGCCCCAGTTTGAGGGCCGAGTCGGCATTGCGCGCCATGAACACCTGCTCGATGGCCGCCACATTCGGTTGCGTGTCGCCGATGACCTGTTTCAGTCCGCGGTAGATGGCGCCGATGCGTTCCAGAAAGGGCTGCCCGGACACATTCAAACAACCATGGGCGACATGCCGGAGCTGGCCAGACGCGTCAGACTCAATAATGCCGTAACCGGTGCGCAAAGAACCGGGATCAATACCGATGATCCGCACCGCCGCCCTGGGCAGGGATGCAGGCGACGCCCCGACATTCAGCATGGCCGCAGACTCCGCCAAAAGCGCCGTCGCGGGTTCAGGGTGCCGCTTCCAGACGAGCCATTTCCTCGTCACTGATCTCGTAGTTGGCATAGACGTTCTGCACGTCATCATTTTCTTCGAGGAAGTCGATGAGCCGCAGCAGTTTCTCCGCCTCCTCACCGCTGACCTCGATCGTATTCTCCGGGATCATCGTCATTTCGCTTTCTTCCGGCTTGAGCCCCGCCGCTTCCAGGGCCAGAACCACGCTGTGAAGATCCGATGGGGCCGTATAAACGGCGATTCGCTCGCCTTCATTGACCACATCTTCAGCACCTGCTTCCAGTGCCGCTTCCAGAATCCGGTCTTCATCAGCATCCGCCGGGAAAACAATCAGGCCAAGCTTTTTAAATTGATAAGCCACCGAGCCTGCGGTGCCCATATTGCCGCCGCGCTTGGAAAATATGTGACGCACTTCAGCAACGGTACGCACCTTGTTGTCGGTCATCGTTTCGATCAGGATAGCGACACCACCGGGGCCATAACCCTCATAGGTGACTTCTTCGTAATCCACGCCTTCCAGCTCGCCGGTGCCGCGCTTGACCGCCCGCTCGATGGTGTCGTTGGTCATATTGGCCCCGTAGGCCTTGTCCAGGGCAAGAC
>JAKBXD010000040.1 GCA_021840785.1 Pseudomonadota bacterium | reverse complement strand
AAAGGATGCCCGGTAGGTCCGGTGTAAAAATGACTGCCGGCTATCATATCGGACAAGTCCATCAGTGCACCCGTATAGGTGGCGGGCGACTCGACGATAAGAATCGTGGCGGCAGCAAACAAGCCCCAAATAAAAATCGGGACGCGACCCAGACTCATCCCTTTTGCGCGCATATACACCATGGTGCCAGCGATGTTAATGGCGCCGAACAGCGACGCGATAAGAATAGTAGCGGCGCCCAGGGCATAGAACACAATACCGTTACCGCTATTCTGCGCTAAAGGCGGATAGCCCCACCATCCGGTCTGAAATCCACCGATCAAAGGGCTCAAAAATACCGCCAACCCTGCTGGCGGCAAGAGCCACCAGCTAAGCCCCAACAGTTTGGGATAAACGACATTGCGCGCCCCCACCATCAGGGGAAGCAGGTAGTACCCTGCGCCGCCGACAATAGCCGATGCCACCACACCTAGCAGCATAATCACCCCATGGATACCGAAGGTTTCATTGTACATAACCTCCGACATCCACCAGCTCGTCGAGTCCGGTGTCAGCAGCTCGATCCGGATGGCCATGGCAAATAGGCCTGCGAAAAAGAAGGCTGCAATATTGAAAATCACATACCGCACGGCTGTAGACTTCGAATCCGGGCCGAAACGAAAATAACGTTCAATGCCAGTATAAGATGGAGCCTCCTTCCCACCGAAGGCACGCCGTATCCATCCCTCCCATACGCCGCTACCCAATAACCAGCCGATCATGCCAGCCACGTAACCCACTGTCGCAGGTAGAGCACCGACCAAAACATTGCCAGTCACAGCAGCCGTAATCCATGCCGCGGCAAAATATCCGGTTAGACCCCAAAATGTCGCGCGCAATAGTGGATACAGCATAGTAATCGTGAACGCGCTCTTGTCACCATTCATATCATCCAGCGGTTGCACTTGCATTTGATTAGTTGCCATTATTTACTCCTCATTCCAATTCAGCATATTAGATGGCAAGTCTTCAGCGGGTTTAGAAGCTGTTGTTCGCTACCCATTTTTTGAAGTCTGCTGCTGTTACCACCTTAACCGGTGCCCGCATCAAAGGATGTCCGTTACCACAAATCAAGGAACACTGTACACGCATCATCGGGTTCGTAGCGGTTGTTCCCAACGCGGTAGGGGTGATAAACAGATGCCGCACTTCATTGGGGATCACGTCTTTTTTCTCGCCCCAGGCGGGTATCCAGAAATCGTGCATGACATCTTTGGTTCGCAGGACGAAGTCTATGGTGCGGCCCTCGGGAACCACCAGTTTTGAAACATCCGTCACGCCCTGCTTGGGGTAAGAAAACGTCCACTTCCATTGTTGTGCAGTAACATCGATAACCAACGGCTTCTTCGCATCCAGCTGTATGCCCCAGAGTTGCTCTAAGCCCACCATGCCCGGATAAATCGTATTGGCCAGGTTAATGGCTATAGCCAAGGCCAGCCACGTCACCACAAAAGGGGCCCAAGTCCGTTTCTGATAGGCCGGCGCCCCGGTATCTGACATGGACGAGGCGCGGAAGCGCACCGCACTGTATATAAGGGCGCCGCCTACCAGCACATAGATGGCTACCGCCTGCCACATAAGATAGGTAGTCGCATCCGCCGTGATGTGTGCTTGGATACTACCCAAAATCGGCCAGTTACCAATGCCCCAGGTCATAAGCGTTTCGCCAATCGCCAAGCCAATAATCCATACCATCAATAGGCCACGGAAAGCTTTCCATAAGTTTTCTTTTGCTGCGTTCATATGCCCTCCCTATATTAGCTTCCCTGAGCAGGTAGAATGTCGATATTGCCATGCATCCCATTCATGAAGTGTTGACCTGTTTGCAGGAAACAACCCCATTCCCATTTGCCGGGCTTGTTCGGCACCACAAAGCTGAAAGTGTACTTCTGACCGCCGTTGAGGCTAACGGAAAACGCTGGTATCGGCGCCGTCTGTCCTCCGCTGGTTATGGGTACACCGTCAAAGAAGTTGTCCTTCCATCCGACGGCCATGGCCTGTGATTTTGGAAAACCATTATTCCGGGAAACCAACGTTCTACCTATTGAAAACTGATGCGCAATCGCTGGTGCCGACTGTGATCGATTATCAATCGTTAACGCCACCTTTTCTCCGACACGCCATATCATATGGCCCGGTTTGTAATAATAGTTGAACTCATCAATTGAGTAGCGATGCACCCCATTAATGACTTGTCCAAATGGACTAGGCAGTGCCACCGTTTTTTCCCACTCCAGGGCGCCTATAATTACTGCTGCGCATGCCACAGCAGATACAAACACCGTAGCCGTACCTCTTCCTGCCGCCATACGTCTGTTCCTCCGCTCAAAAATACACATAAAGACGTAAAGCGACTTAGGCTTCACGTCGACCTTCTTGCTCGCCGCCCTCATTTCACCCTGCCATCGGTATCCACCTGACACCAGTGCAGACATAATAACACCTGAATATATTATTTAATACAACTTGCCGCAGTTTGCAACGTTTTTTTCAAGCACCGTAATACATGCCTCCCATGCATCTCTGTGTTTCACGCCAAGCGCTTAGATGATAAATAAAAAATACAATTAAAACAGGATAGTATCGTGCCGTCTTGCAATCTATCCAAACGAATGCGAACAATTAAGAACAACACCATATAAGAAAGTAATTATTGCCCTGAAGCTGTTGAGTTGCTCATATATTCACGTCCACCGGCAGACTCTTCCTTGGCGCGGGTGCGCTGCGCGAGCGTGGTCGTGCTGGCGTGGCCAGCTAGTCATGTGGTTCAGGTGGACATATACTACGCGCCGGTCTAGGGTTATATGTATGCGGCTTGGCAAATCAGGCTGAGATGCGGTTGCTTGGACCCGGAGAACTTATGCAATCAGCTAACCAACGCTCATACCTCCAGGACAACTCGGATGCGCCGCTGTGCGGGGGCAAGACGAATAAGTCGCCCCAGAAGCCGTTCGTCATTATCGTGGATGACCAGTCAACCGGTCGCAAGATCCTGGAGAAACTGGTGCTCGGCATTACACCGGAACCACTGGTGGAAAGCTTCACCGATCCCCGCAAGGCCCTGGAGCGGATACACGACCAAACGCCGGATCTCATCCTTGCAGACTACAAAATGCCGGTCATGGATGGGTTGGAGTTCACGAAGCGCGTCCGCGCCATCCCTGCCTGCGGCGATGTGCCGCTGGTGATCGTCACCGTAGTCCAGGATATCCAAATCCGCTACAAAGCCCTGGCGATCGGAGCCACGGATTTTCTCACTCGACCAGTGGACCAACACGAGTGCCAGGTGCGTTGTCGTAATCTGCTCGCCCTGCGCAAGCAGCAGCAGATCGTCAAAGACCGGGCGAAGTGGCTGGAGGATCAGGTGGCGCTGGCGACCGAACAGGTCCGCGGAAGGGAGCGGGAAACGCTCCTTATCTTAGCTCGGGCCGGTGAATACCGCGATCATGATACCGGCAACCATGTCATGCGCATGGCCAAGTATGCCCGCGTGATGGCCGAGAAGCTGGGCTTCACCGAAATGGAATGTGAAGAAATCGAGTTGGCCGCGCCGCTGCATGACATTGGTAAAATAGGGATACCCGACGCCATCCTCCTGAAGCCCGGCAAGCTCACGGCGGATGAGTTCCAGATAATGCAAGCGCACCCGATCATCGGCTACGAAATATTGAGCGGCAGCCAATCCCGTTTTATCCAGATCGGAGCGGTGATTGCTTTGGGTCATCATGAAAAATTTGACGGTAGCGGCTATCCCAAGCGGCTGCGGGGGGCGGAAATCCCGCTGGCGGCGCGCATTGTCGCGGTGGCGGACGCGTTTGACGCCCTGACTTCGGTGCGCCCGTACAAGACGGCTTGGCCGTTCGATGAGGCTGTTGCTTATATACAAGATCAGGCAGGTCGTCACTTTGATCCCCTCTGCGTGCAGGCATTTCTCGACCAGATCGACGAAATCCGTGCGATCGGGAGGCGGTTATGCGATCCCCCACCACAAGGAAATAGCACCGGCTCATCGCCTGCTGACGCGGATATGTAAAGCTGGCGCAACCCAGCCCGGCCGCCACTGTGGATCCATCGATGTCCGATACTCAGATGCCCGAAGCAAATAATCCAGCCGTCCGTCAGGTGGGCCTCTTCCGGGCCATCTCTGGCCGACTATCCCGGCGGACCGATAGCGAACATGAGCAGGCGATTGTGCGAATGGTGATCGGCCTGCTGGTTTATATCTATATATTCTCCTCCGCCTATGTCAGTTTGCTTAAAGATCCCGGGCATCTTCTCACTCTGCAGGTTTCAGCTACTATTTTTATAGTTTTTTCAGTAAGTTTGTTTATTTCCATCATCGTCTGGCCGGGCGAATCTCCCTGGCGGCGCATCTTGGGCATGAGCGGAGACCTCGGCGGTATATCTTTCCTGATTTCTCAGAGCGCTTACCAGTCGGGGTTTCCGCTGCTCGGAATCTATCTTTGGGTCACCATGGGGAACGGTTTCCGATACGGCCTCAATTATTTGTTTCTTGCCACCATTATGAGTGTTACCGGCTTCACTGCCGTGCTGTTCACCAGCAATTTCTGGTCCTCTCATTTCACATTCTGGGTGGGCGGGCTGATCATGTTGGCTGCCCTCCCCACGTATATGGCTGCCCTGCTGACCAAACTAAATGCCGCCATCGACCGCGCAAACGAGGCCAACAGGGCCAAGTCTCAGTTTCTCGCCAAGATGAGCCACGAGCTACGCACCCCATTGAATGGGGTCATCGGGATGAGTGATCTCCTCTTGGAAACCGGCCTGAACGAGGAACAAATGGGGCTCGCCCGCATCATTCAGGCATCGGCGCATACCCTGCTGGAATTAATCGAGAACATCCTGGATATTTCCAAGATCGAGGCGGGGCGTCTCGTCATCGAGCAAACCGATTTTGATTTGCATGCCCTGGTGAATCAAACACTCAAGACACTAACGACCGCAACCAACAAAAAAGGGTTGAATCTGGTCAACCACATTGTGCCAGAGACGCCTTTCCTGCTGCGCGGCGATCCCCGCCACCTGCGTCAGGTGCTGATCAATCTCACTGGCAACGCCGTCAAGTTTACAGATGAAGGTCGTGTGGAGTTAAGTGTCCGCCCCCTTTCCGTCACGCCTGACAAGGCCTGGCTCCGCTTTGATATCAGCGATACCGGCCCCGGCATTCCAGAGGCGGTGCAGACGGGCATCTTCGAGCCTTTCGTTCAGGCGGATGCATCCATCCAGCGTCGTTATGGCGGCACCGGTCTGGGCACGGCCATCGCTAAGGAACTGGTCGAGAAGATGGGTGGCCGCATCGGCTTCCATAGCCTTGTCGGTTCGGGTTCCACCTTCTGGTTCGAGTTGCCTTTCCTGGTCCGCGATACAGCCCGGATTCAGGATGCCAACGACATCTGTTCCCTGCCCGATACCCGTGTGCTGATCGTCGCTGGTGGCGCGCTAGCCGAAAACCTCCAGGACGCCCTGACGACGTGGAATATGAAGAGCGACCTTGCGGGCAGCCCCGCACGGGCCTTCTCGCGGCTTATCGAAGCCAACGAGCACGGCATACCCTACCGGGTGGCCCTGGTGGAGCGCCGCCATCTGGAGTTGGCGGCGGATCAATTCGCAGTCGCGGTACGGGCGGAGTCTCCCCTGCAACAGATATCCCTGGTACTGGTCGAGGAAGAAGGATCGGGGCAAGAGGACGAACGCTTCCTGCGCGCCGGGTATTCATCGGTTCTGCATGCCCCCCTCGACAGAACGCTGCTCTTTAATGCGCTGCATGCCGCCAAAGCCGAGCATGATCTGCCCGAAAACGTGGTCCCGCTGCTGGAGTACTACCAGCAGCGTAGCAGCGCCCGAGCCCTGCACCTCCTCGTTGCAGAAGACAGCCGGGTGAACCAGAAAGTAATCCAGGGGATACTTGAGCACGCCGGGCACGGTGTACGTCTGGCGAGCAATGGCGAGGAGGTCCTGGACATCCTGGCACGGGAAGGCCCTTCTTTTGACATGCTCATTCTGGACATGAACATGCCGGGAATCAGCGGACTGGATGTCTTGAAGACGATCCGCTTCATGGAAACCGCGACACCCGCCCCAGTCATCATGCTGACGGCCGACGCGACCCGCGAATCCATGGAGTCCTGTCGGCTGGCTGGCGCAAGCGCCTATCTCACCAAACCGATCAACGCCAGGCATTTGCTCGACACCATCGCGCAACTTGCGGAAAAACGCCAGGAAACGAGCCAGAACGCTGTGCTGCATGCCCTGGATGCACAGGGAACCGCCCAGGGTATGGTAGACGAGCAAGCCTTATATGCCCTCGGTCAGTTGGGAGGGAACGATTTCGTGGATGACGTAGCGAGGGGTTTTATCCAGGACGGCCATCATCTCGTGGCCGAAATCCAGGAATCGGCGGCGCAACAAGACTACCCGCGTTTTCAGGATATGGTACACGCCCTCAAGGGCAGCGCCGGGCAACTCGGATGTACGCTCCTGGTGCTGGCTTGCAGCGAGGCCGAGAGGTTGAAGCCTTATGATCTTGGCGCACCGGGGGCGGAAGTCCTGGCAGCGAAGATCAGCAATTCATTTGATGGCACCTGCACCGCGCTGACCACCTACCTCGATAGCCAGCGCGATGCAGTAACCTAACGAAACCTGGTGCATCTAAGGGATTCCAAGCCCCGCTATGCCGCGCCTTGATGCCTTGCCGACTGCCTGGCAACAAGCCTCTCCATCATCCGCAGATCTCTCGCTTCAAGGCGCAATGCGGCATCGACCCAAATTTCCCCGACTTTTATCAACTCCTCGTAAGTGATCGGACTGCACAGGTCCTTTACTTTGCGCAAGGCCCGATACCCGTTTTTAGCCCGGTCTTCTTTCTGAATATAGTCATACACGGCGCGTTCCCCGTGCTTATCCTCAGCGAGGATATCGACCACCCCCATATCATACAGCTCATCGGCGGTATAAATTTTTCCGCTCAGAATCATGCGCTCGGCATGGGCAATGCCGACCTTGCGGGACAGAAGACTATATGCCCCCATGCCGGGGAATAGATTGAAGAGAATCTCAGGCAGGCCCATTTTGGCGCTGCGTTCCGCTATCAGTACATTGCTAGATAGGGCACCCTCGAACCCGCCTCCCAACGCGTCCCCCTGGACCAGGGAGATGGTGGTTATATCCTGATCGAGATGGGAAATGTTGGCATGCAAAACCTTTATGCAGGAGGTGGTATAGCGCAGGAGCCCATTTCGGTCTTTTGATTGAATGAGCGTTCTGAATAAATTCAAGTCTCCCCCCAAATTAAAAACGCCGGGGACATCGGAGGCCCATGCAATGTAACTTATTTTACGGTCCTCCGATAACGTGTTTTGGGAAACTACTGTTTCGTAAAAATGGCGGATCTCGTCCAGCAGCGCCGGACTAAAGCAGGGGCGCGGCGAAGCATGCATGAAGCACCACATCAATTGATATTTCTCATCATAGAAGGTGCCCAGTTGGCTGTAAGAGGACCGATATGATCCGGGCAACGGCGCAGAGGGTTGAAGCATGCTGTTCATGAGGTTCTCCTGGGAAACTTTGGGTGGCGTTGAGATGAAGCAAGGAGGTGCGATGACCTCCCCCATCCAATTTCGCTAAAATGGAGCCAGCAATCAAGAGCGTCGACCTCCTGAAACTCGGCGTCGACTCGCAATCCCAGGACACCTGAACACGAGCGCCCAGCGTGTCCATGACCATGGCGCTTTGTCAGCGTATTTTGGTGTTTGTAGCATAATCTGGAAGTCGCCTTATTTCATCGGCCTTCTTACATAAATAAATCTGTTCGGCGCGAATTTTCTGGTCTCTCGTCAATGACATTTTAACACCAACCAGACACCTTCCATGCGGTATTCCGCTGGTACTAATGCGCACAACATTGACTATAGCCTCGCAACCTCCACAACCATCAACCGTGAACTCAGCGAGTATATTCTCTCCTACCCGCAAGACATTCTGAGGTGCAAAAAAACTGATGCCGGTAGGACTGAAGTCATAGAGCTGCCCAACAATCTCTACACCACCAGCTTTGCGCAGGGTAATAACCCCTTCTAGACGCACCCGCTTCGCGCCACGGGAAACTCTACTGTAGATTAGGTGGGGCATATCAAAATAATATCGTCCCTTGAACAGATACTTAAAATCCGAGAAAAACATGCAGATGGCATCACCCTGATCTATAAATATCAATGATTTTTTATAGTCTTCTTCGATACCAAGAGCATTGGAACGAAAAATCAGGCTGTCCGTTTCACAACCGTCAAGATAGAAATGGGTGCCGCCATCCATCTCGTCAGCAGAGAAAATCACAGCATCACACCGCTTATCAGTACACAGTATATCTGGAATCTTATCGAGTATACCATTTCCGAATTCGCCAATTATTATTTCATAGTACTCGACAAGGCTCAGCGTACCCCTCATCGGCAGCATCATTCCCAATTCGGTATCGTCTGAAGTCATCCCCATAAAATAACAATAAAATCAGCAGGAGATGTGGCCATCTCCAGAAAAAACGAATCTCTGGCACGGCGCGTTATATCCATATTTTAGGATCGTACATCAATTAAGCATGCCAGATTCAAACGGTTTAATTCCAAAGCCGTCCGCACACTTATCGCAACAAGCCCTGTCTGAACAATTGGCGTAGCCATAGCGGCATGATTCATAAGTATTTTACCTCCTGCTCATGCAGCTTGGGTATCCATTGCTCAATCTGTCGTGCCGTTACCATAGTCATACCTCCTGCTGGCATGCGGTTACAGTGAAATAGTAGATCAATTCAATGGGCTAAGCCACTTCAGCAAAAGCAACAAAATAAATCTAAAATAATCCAATTGTCAGCCTATGGTTCTGATAACCCACTGCTTTGAGATCGCTCATAGGCATGGCGTCCTTGCCGCTCATCGGTTATCATGCGCACCGGCACCTTAACTAGCCGATTTTCTCGGCCCGGTGTATCACGACTTTCAAACGCTGGATTCTGTCAATTCATATCCGCCGCCGACATGGGGCAAGCGGCACCATCCTTGCCTTATGGCTGCCCGCAAAAGCAGTACCATATTTTTAAGTTGCGATCAGGCGGACCGTGCCGCCATATTCACAAACGATGCACGTCAGGTAAACAATGCTATTGGAAGAAAAACCTTCACCATTGATCATCTTCACCGTCGGCACCTCCGCCAGTGGCAAAAGCACCTGGGCGCGCGCCATGCAAAGCCAATACTCCAGCCTAAATATTCACGTCATCGAACGGGACGCCATCCGGGCAGCCTTGTATTATGAGGCATCTGGACAGCCGTTTTCCTGGAAGACCTGGGACAAAGCGCAGGAAGATCGTGTGCAATCGCTCTGGGAAGAAGCCATTCGCCAGGCGATAACGGAAGCGGACGCATTGATTATCGCAGACACGCATCTTGATCCGGAGCGACTGGCTCCCTATGCGGAATGGATACGGTCTCTGCGGACGACAGGCAGCGATCCGGAAATGATCATCCAATATTTTTCATCCATACCGCTGATAGATCTCATTCGTCGAGACCAGGGGCGGGTCAATTCGGTCGGTGGTGCGGTGCTGCGTGAGCAGCTTCAGCGATTACAGCCGGAGGAGCATTACTGGCGGGCTGTTGAATCGAAACACACAAGCCATTAAATTTACAACGGTTTTCAAACACAGGAGCATGTTCGTCATGGCTAAAAGCAAAATTGGGGCGCAAGACGATTTTCCCAGAGGCCAGGTCAAGGCCTGCAAGGTTGCGGGTATGGATCTTGCCGTCTATGCACTGAACGACGGTTATTATGCCACACAGGCCAGATGCACTCACCTGAAGGCGTCATTAACGGACGGCAAAATCATTGATGATCAACTCATCCAATGCCATCGGCACCACGCGCGTTTTGATATCCGCACCGGCGAGGTCGTGGACTGGGCCAGCTTCCCCCCAGGTATTCAGTTGCTTAATTTTATATGTCCCAGAAAGGCGCTCAAAACCTTCCCGGTGAGCGTGGAAGACGGCGCACTCTACGTCGAAACCTCATAACTCAAACCCCAAGGCCCGCAGTTTCGCCTTGGCGACGCTATGGCCAAGGGCCGCCGCCTTCCCGAGCCACTGGATACCGAGCGCATGGTTTTTCTCGACGCCAATCCCGTTGAGGTGGCAGATTGAGAGCCACTCCATGGCGTCCGCATGCCCCTTTTTCGCCGCGGCCTCAAACCAAACAGCGGCGATTTTGCAGGCATTAGCCGCATAAAAATAGGTGCCGACATTGTTCATACCGTCGGCATCCCCCGCCTCCGCCCGCGCGATCTCCTGAACGCAGGCGTCCGCCATATCCATGGGTATGTAAGCGGTCATGCTGGCCAGGTCTATTTCCCACATCAGCCCACCGGGGCCACGCTCGGCATGGACCCGCTTGCCGCTTATCGACCCGGACTCCAGCCAGTTATTGATCGTTCGCACGGATTTACCCGCCAATAGAGCCGCGGTTTGGGTGCTGATGTATGTGGATGAGTTCTTAGACGGATCCATTAGCATCTCCTTTTTTTCTGAGTTTCCACGGGCTTCTATGGAAATAAGTCTAGCATTTCCACGCACACAGATGAAAATCTTGATGCTTTACCGCACTTCCACACAATCGCGTGGAAGAGACTTCAAGCAACGGAGGCGATTTCTACGTTCAAACGTGGAAATTCCGCGAGTTTCTTTGGGAGATGTATGTTTTCAGCTCCACATTCCTCCACCAATAATGCCCTGTGGTGTGCATGAGAAATATAATTATCGATTAGTTCAAAGAGGTTATGAACTGTAACACATCAAATCTGTTCATACCGGCATGAATTATGCATCAAGAATGGCAGCCCATGCACGTTGCCTGGGTAGCTATTCACTCCACCAGGGAGATTTACTCATGAGCAAATTTGTAGAAAAGGCGCAGGCCAGCGCCGAAGCCGGTTTTACTCTTATCGAGCTGATGATCGTTATTGCGATTATCGGTATTTTGGCGGCTATCGCCATTCCGCAGTATGAAAAGTATATCTCGACCGCACAGGGCACAGACGTGGCAGCAAATTTCCACGCCGCAGTGACAGCCGTAACATCAGCAGTTGCTGCGGCTCAGGCAGGACAGAACACACAGGTTGCGGCTAAAGGTAGTACCACACCTTCGGCTTTAGCCCCAGTTCTTAACAACACATCAGTAGATCCTTTAGCAGGACAGGGTAAATTTTTTGCGTATGGTCTTACCTCAACTAATCCTGGTACGGTTACCATAGGAGGAACGACTGCTGGTGCTATTAATAACACAATAACCACCCCTTTCACTATCACAACAACCTTTACATCTGGAACCGCTAATACTGCTCAAGCCGACGCCGCTAATGCGATCCAAGCGGCCTATCCCGGAGCTTGTTCCGCTGGGGTAGCAACCACAACTCCTTATACCAGTACAAATCTTCCGACTTCGTGTGTCGTTAACGTAAGCGTCAGCGGTCAGACGTGGGCGGGCGCTGGTGTTGCTGCTCCATAAGCAAATCTGAAATCACTGTATGGTTTTATGGACGCTGGTTACAAACCCAGCGTCCCTATCTTTTAAGGACTCACAATGCCTCTGTTAATGCGTCCAGATATATATAGGTTGGCTGCAATTGAACTGGCTTCGATTTCTCGCTCTCCCTATATTAGTCTACCTGTTTAATATTATGACCATTGAAGGCGTCATCCTCCCTACCCTCATCAGCACAGGGCTTCTCCTGAAATATTGGCGTCAAGTCAAAGACCAGCAAATCATTGTCGGTTTTCTGCTCTTTGCCGTGACCACGGGCATGTTTACGCAGTATTGGGGCATCACCGGCTTACACTTGTTTACCGGGGGCGTCGTGATCTGGCCGGTTCTGGTCTTGCTCCTGGGGGACCGCCTACCCTGGCCCTTGGCCTATCCACTGGCTTTTATCGGCACCCTGATCCCGGACCTTTACGACGCGGGCACCGCGGCAGATTGGCAAAATGGCTGGTTCTTCGGCGTAGGGGGTGCGGGATTCCGTGACGGGCTTTTTCTCGTGCCCCTGGAAACCCTGATGGCGGCGGCCATGCTGAACAAGTTCGGAATATTCATGCGCAAACGCGGGTATTTCAGTAGAAGGATGAATCTCGAAAAGGATGCTTATCCCAAGGATAGAGACAGACGTGCCCGATAAGAAACCACAGGAGCAGCAACATGAACGAAAGCGACCGCCAAACCCGCATTAGTCAACTCCAGAACCATCGCCATGCCCTGCTTCAACAACGCGACAGGCGGGGCGCACCCATCGCTTCCATTGACATGGAGCTCAACGTGGTGCGCAGCGAGTTGCAGGCGCTGTATGAAACCGGACGGAAGCCGCCGCAGCGTCATCCCTCTGCCCCCAATGCCACCACGCCGCAGCTCGTTTGAGGATTTCCCTCGTAGACCTTCGCCGCCTTGCAATTTTCGGGGTTTATACTAATTATCCAAAGAGACGGGGGGCAAAAAAAATGGCATCGATCCTGAGTAAAGACAAGAAATCCGCAATCCGCGCGGCAAAGACCTACGACTTTACCTGGGAGGCGACCACTCCCGACGGGAGAGAAAAGAAAAAGGGCGAAATGAACGCCGTCTCCGCCAACGTCGTGCGCTCCAATCTGCGCCACACGGGACTGGTGCCCACCGCTGTGCGCAAAGCGCCGCAACCCCTGTTCGGGGAAAAAGGCGTTAAAGAAGCGCAGTTAGTGGTGATGGTCCGTCAGCTCTCCACCATGATCAATGCCGGCGTGCCCATCGTGCAGTCCTTCGAACTGCTCATCTCCGCCACTTCCGGCCCGGGCATGAAAAAATTGCTCAAAGGCATTCTCCAACATCTCCGGGAAGGCGACTCCCTGTCGCAAGCCATGGCCCACTTTCCCAAATACTTTGACCGCCTCTTTGTGTCCCTGATCGCCGCCGGTGAGCAGGGCGGCATCCTCGACACCATTCTGTTGCGTCTGGCCGAATACCGCGAAAAG
>JAKBXD010000039.1 GCA_021840785.1 Pseudomonadota bacterium | reverse complement strand
AAAAGGCGCTGAAGGCGGAGTTACAGCCTTATTTCCGGGCGGATCTGGAGGCTACCGCGACGGTGGGCAGCCCCATGCAGTGCATGCTCAAAGGGGTTTGCGCCCAGTGTCTGCAATGGCAGATCGACCCGGAGACGGGACAGCGCACCAAGGCGGTGTTCTCCTGCGCGCAGCAGGATCAGCCCCTGGCCTGGGTGGACCTCGATAACCTCACCGCACGACAAAGTCAAAATCGCCTGCTGGAGTATCTATCCAGTAAATGGCTAAATATGGTGCTAACAGATAACAAAAGGCGTCAATGATTACATGAAGACATTATCAGCACTCCAAAAATATCTTTTGGTTCACATTCATGACGAAGCAAATCGTTGTCAGAGTTGTGGAATGCCGCTGCGATTTGATAAAAATAACTCACCCTCTGGCATATATTGTTCATTTTGTCATGATGGCACATCATTTATTGACAAAAACCTCACTCTACAGGAAATGAAGTGCAAGGTAAGAAAATTATTATCAGAGAGAAAAGTGAACAGATTTATCAAACTATACTTGATCATGCGCCTAAGCACGTTGAAGAGATGGAAATCTGGTTGATATTAGAATTTCGACATTCGTGAGAACCAGCATAATGCTGGGCGCATGCCCACTGTATATTCTATCGAGAATATTTCTACAGCTTGAATTGCACCATGCAGACGCACAAAATTGAAGCGCGACGCACAGCTATAGTGCACCTGAATGGCATATGAAGCAATTCTAACTGATTACACCATCCTGTTTTTTTTGACTTTTTACAATCTCCTCAGGGATTGCGGGACTGGCACAAGGATTGCTTAGCCTGTAGGTACAGGTTCCCACATGCTGGAGGTTCACAAATGTTACGCCTATCGCTCTGTATAGTTACAGCAATCTCGGTGATTGCAGCATCGCCCGCCTTCTCTAAAACGATAACAATAAGTATTGGCTACCAATCCATGTGTACAGATACATACCCGGCTGGAACGGTGTTAAAGGGGCTGGATCTGTTGCAAAAATATCTACCCCATACAGGTAAATACGCAGGCGTTAAATATCATATAATATGGCGGGATTATGGTTCCGGGGCTCCCATAACAAATATGATGATGGCCGGCAAGCTTGATTTCGGAACGATGGGTGATTATCCATTGATAGTGAACGGTGCGAAGTTTCAACAAACATCAACAGAAAGAACCTATTTGATTACGATGACAGGGTACAACCTGGATGGCGCAGGTAATGGCATCGTCGTGCCTATTAATTCCAAAATAACCAATGTAAAAGAGTTGGAAGGAAAAACAATCTCGACTCCTGTCGGGAGTTCAGCGTGGGGAATGCTCTATGAAATGGCTGCAGACAATCACATACCATTCTCGTCTTTTCATATTGTAAACCAAAGCCCAATGGCCGGTATCGCAGCCATTACGGCAAACAAAATACCCGCGCATGCTGATTTCTGCCCAATATCAGAGGACATGGAATATAAAAAAGTTGGCAGAATGATTTACAACGGTGAGGAAACGCATGTTCCATACCTTCATGGCGCTGTAGTAACCGCATCGTTTGCCAAAAAATATCCTGAAATTGTCGTTGCGTACGATAAGGCAGTAATAGAAGCAGACCAGTGGATAACGAACAATCCATATAATGCAAGCAAAACTATCGCAAAATGGACGATGATGCCTAAAGAAGTCCTTTACCTATATTTTAGTCGCGGCGGGTACCTTACCATGGATCCGGCCATTACCCAAAAATGGGTAAAAACACTACAATATGATCACACTATTTTAGCTAAAAATGCGAGTATTCCCACTCTTAATTTTAAAGACTGGGTTAATCCTAAATATCAGGAAACAGCATATAAACAATTAGGATTAAAATACAGCGCGGCAAGTGCCGGTGCCTACAACCCTAAAAACAATATCGCCCTCCCTCCTGAAATATGGGTTCAGGGTAGTGGAATACAAAAGTATAAGTCCGTAAGATCAATGCTGATAGCCGCAAAAGCAGATATTGAGTCGCATAAGAAAATTTATGCTACTTATGTGTATGACCATACAACTGGGCTTAAGTTATTTGGCAATTATGCATACTATATAAAGAACGGCAACAACTACACTGCCTACATGACGGAAGAAGGCGCAAAAAATGACGCGCACGGCACCCCCGTCTACAGCTATAAACAGATTCTTTCTGCAGTATAGCTATCCAAAAGGATGATCAAAGTAACATGGCGATACTATTCTGATTATCATCATGATGATGGTCGTCGCCATAATTATTCACAAGATATGTGAGGACTATAATGATTGCTTCAGATCATGAACAGGATCATAAACCGCAGACTTTCAATGATCACGTGATGAAAACATCATCATTTTCCGTTAACTATTGGCTGGATTACATAGTCAGGTTATTTTATATTGGGAAGCATTCCGTGCGCATCTTTGTTATCCCGTTGCTGTCAATCATGGTAGGTCTTCTAGCTTGGCAGGGATTAACTCAAACTCACGCGGATATAATCCTCGACTTCTCAAATATCCCATCACCATTGCATGTCTATAAATCTTTTTTGAATGTGGTTGTTACCAAAACGTACTGGAAAGATATTTATTGGAGCCTCTACCGAATAGCTCTGGCATTCACTATAGGATCTCTTGTCGGTGTTACTGTCGGTGTCGCCTTGGGTTATAGTGCCATACTTCGCCTGATAATTGCGCCGTATATTGAGATAATGCGACCAATACCAGCCATTGCGTGGGTTCCAATGTCGATTCTTATGTGGCCCACAACAGAGCAAAGCATCGTATTTATCACTTTCCTTGGCGCGGTCTTTCCCATTGTTCTGAATACGTGGGATGGAGTAAAGCGGGTACCCATAGAATTAGTCAAGGCAGCAAGATCACTAGGTGCCAATCGTATAAGTGTATTATTTCACGTGGTAATTCCCTACGCGATTCCTAATATCACTGTTGGGATGGCACTGGGGATGGGTGCCGCATGGTTTGCTCTTCTGGCCGGGGAAATGATCAGTGGAAGATATGGGATAGGGTATTTTACATGGGAATCATATGAACTGATTCAATATGGAAATATTATTGTCGGAATGCTTACGATTGGCATTCTGAGTTCCATCACATCTGGGGCAATATATCTTATTAAACGTAAGATTGTTCCATGGTCTGAATGAGCTGCAAGCACGTAAATGAGGCTATAACTATGGAAGACATTGGACATATTGAAATTCAACATGTTTGCCTGGGATATAAATCCGGTTTGGATACCAGAACTGTCATAAAAGACCTATCTTTAACCCTTGGCGCCGGATCATTCACGTCTCTTATTGGCTCATCCGGCTGTGGGAAAAGCACCCTGTTAAATGCAATAGGTGGACACTACAAACCATTATCTGGCAGCATCCTTCTTGATGGGGTTGAAATAAAAACTCCAAGTGCTGACCTCGGCATAGTTTTTCAACAGCATACGCTTTTCCCATGGAAAACGGTTAAGGAAAATGTGCGATTTGGGCCTATGCGACGGGGTGCAGGAAGGGTTGTATCAGACAAGCTTGCAGATGAATATATCGAACTTGTTGGACTTTCAGGCTATGAAAACTATTACCCTAAAATGCTTTCTGGCGGAATGCAACACCGCGCTGAAATAGCGCGTGCCCTGGCTAATAAACCTGCCGTGTTATTGATGGATGAGCCGTTTGGTGCGTTGGATGCGCAAATGAGAGTATCATTGCAAGATAGTTTGTTGTCTATATGGCAGAACACACACGTTACCATTGTATTTGTTACTCATGATGTAGATGAAGCAATTCGCCTTAGCCAACGGGTCGTTATTATATCGCAGAGATCCGGCTCAATTTCCTCAATCATAGAGACCAATAAGACTCATAATGAGTCTATAGAACGATCTGCAGAACGAACACACGAATTGAAAAGTCGCTGCCTTACACTACTGTCTGCTTAGTAAAGAAAAAACTGATCGAAATAAAAAATTTTAGTTATATCAAGAGGATTTATAGGATGAATAAAAGATTATTTTTAGCCGCCTTTTTTATGTCGACATCATATCCTGTTTTAGCCGATTCAGATACACTAACCCAATTCTTCCAGAAAAGTAAAATATATGGTCAGGTGCGATCATACTATTTTAGTCGTCTCTATGGCGCAACACATGTACCAAATCAATCTTCTTTTGCCATTGGTGGTCTACTTAATATTAAAAGTGCACCATTTCTTGGCGGTTTTGGTGTTGGTGTTAGTTTCTACACAGCCAATGATCTTGGAACTCATGGGTATTCGCCATCAACGGTTGATACCACCATGATGGGATTAACGCCATCGTTAAATGCCCTTGGCCAAGCATATGTCCAGTATGCCAAACCAGGAAAAGTACTCGTGCGGGCGGGTGATCAAATAATTAGTACCCCGTGGATGAATAATTCTGATGCACGTATTTTACCGGCTACCTATCAAGCTTTATTCGCTCAATACAGCCCGCTCCCGGATGTAAAGCTGGAAGCGTTGAGAGAGTTCCGCTGGAAAAGTCGCACGTCTCCAAATTACTACAAAGACAATCTATATTACGCTACAGGATATAGTGGTGACCCTGTTTATGGTGGTGTGCCAAAACTTCCAAATTCTGACCCACAGGCGCAGGGCACTCTAGCTTTTGGCGCCAGCACCACCGCTTTGGGTGCAAAAGCTCAGGCTTGGTATTATGATTTCTATCATTTTGCGAAAATGTTCTATAGTTCAGGGTCATACACTCTCAGAACTGCGACGGGGATTGATCCTCTTGTTGGTGTTCAGTTCGTTCGAGAGTGGGAAAATAATAGCTTGTTGAATAGCAGCCTGGGTGCACAAGGTGTTGATAACATCATAGGTAATACAGTGAATAGTAGTGCCTGGGGTATTCAGGTTGGTGCTAATTTTGACATTGCGCCTAGCATATTTGGAAAGGGCCAATTAACTTGGTCATACAATGAGATTGTTCCCCATATCGGAGCTATTGGAGGGGGTGCCATTGTCTCACCATATACCATCGGATATGCTACGGATCCGCTGTATACTACTTCGATGATTCGTGGATTAGTAGAAATGGGGCCGGGCAATGGCTGGAAGGTGAAATGGATACAGAATATTCTCCACAAGCAGTTTCTATTGATGACAGCTTTTGCACGTTATCATACATACTACAATGGCAACAGTAATGATGCTTATATGGATCTTACTTATTTTCCCGGTGGCATGCTTAAAGGATTGTCCGTTCGTGATCGAATGGAAGTTGCGAACGGAGGATTGGTGCATGATGCTCCACTCAACCCACACAACAAGACTTTTGTTTATAATAGGGTTATGCTGACTTACATGTTTTAGGTTCTCCACTGTTTTAAGTGAGCAACCCGAACTGTAGCTTCCCCCAAGACGGGGAGGGGCTAAACGGTTAATCCTGCGATACTTACTTTTACCGTTGGTCCTTTATGACACCCCAGGAATGGCAAATTGGCGAGGGCGCCCGCCATTCCCTCATTGATTAATATATATTTAATGTGGGACGGCTATACCCCGTTGTGGCGAGGTGGAAATTGGACCGCTGCAACCCGCGCCGCCACCAGGACTGCTAAAAGAGCGGCGATGGCCAGGAGTACGGGCGAATCCATGCGGTGCGCATAAAGACCGATGAACATCTCACGCAAAACAAAAACGATGCCCACTTCGGCCAGTACCCGCAAGCGGAGGCGATGAAACTCCAGATAATCTGTGAAGGTGCGGAAGAGTTCGATAAGAACAAAGGTAGAGAGAACATCAACGACAAGGCCTTGTCCGAGGCTCTCAACGAGATCGTGGACATGAGTGAAGCCCTGAACGGCCGCGGCAGCGCGCAGAGTACTCACGGCAACTGCAAAATCATAAATCAACCCAGCCAATGCACCCAGCAGGGTGAGCAACATAACAAAGATCAATGCTATAACAATGAGATCCAGAAGCCTGCCATAAAAAATCAGAGTCCTACCTCGAGCCCCGGCCACCACCTCCCGCGGCACCATCCCATTTTTTTCCTGCTGTTCTGGCATAGATTCAGTCCCTGGCCCCGGTAGGCTGGCGCAAGCAGGACCCAAAAGCACATTGCGACAGCGACGGTTTAAGTCTGAACCTTTTTTTATCAGTCGGCAAGATGAGTTCCATTACCGGGCCTAAAAACCAACCGTTACCATAGCCGGTTATCTTCTGAATTTTTAGATTGTCACGCCGACGATGCGGGGATGAAAGGTAAGAAGCCATCGGGACACTGACCAAGAAGTGATGGGCCCCCAGTTTCTAATTGGACTTAGCGAACTTGGCCATTGATGAAGGCAAAATTGCCTGCTAAGCTTATACCCGTGTCGGAAAAACCAGCGCCACATCCCTTCCGCTAGGGATTTCTTCGATTCTGGCAAAAGATTATGCTTACTCGCTGGCGGAGAGCGCTTATTGCAGTTCCTGTAACGTGCTATTACTACAGTGAATACAACCCGCATTTTAATGATAGGGAGCTTATAATGGGTATAGAAAATCCTGATGGAAAAGAAATAAAGAACGTTATTCTTGCTATAACTACCGCCCGCACCGGTTGGGGGAGGCGCTTAAAAATGATCACCTTCTTCGTTTCTTTTATTATCAGCCTGCTGATTCCTTTGGGAGTCATTGTGATCTATTTTTTATGGAAACATGGCAATAATATTCTGAATAATAATGGTGCGAGTATCCGCCTGAATTACGGTATAAGCGCCGGCGAGGAGTAGGCGGAATTGGGCGCCGGGGGTGGGAGCAGCACCATGGACGGTTGGCGTGATGGAAGAATCGCCGGTCGACGGTAATGCTGCGGGTGCCTTTCCCGAAATCGGGATGCGCCATAAGGAAAATAAGGTCCGATAAAACCAGGCGTGTAGATATTCCGCGGCGGGGTCCGCGCGGTCTGCAGGCTGTTCCGATAGTTGTTAAGGGCAGCCAGTAGATTAAGCCGGGCAATGGCCGTCTGCGCTTTGGATGCATTTGACGGGGCTCCCTCTGCTGCGGTCGGTCCCGGATTCGTCCGGGTGCTTGCCGTCGGCGGTGGCGCCGGGGGAATGGTCTGAATCTTCCGTGCACCGCGGGGCGGCTGGTTCCCGTAGCTCACCACCCCGTTCGGCGAAACCCATCGGTAAATCGTATCCCCGAACGTCAGCGGGGTTCCCAGGATGCCCCAGGCAACTGCAGTGGAGATCAGCAGGGCGCGTCCCAACAAAATCATCCCCACGCTCCCAAAGCCCGGCATACACCTGCTGTCATCCCCTTTCCCGCTCATCATCACTCCACGACAACCGCCGTCCCGTACGCGGTAATCTCATTCATTGCCTGCCCTTGCCCCGAGTCAAATTCACCGGAATCAAAACGCATGCCCAGCACCGCGTTGGCGCCGAGGGACCGGGCATGTTCAGCCAGGTGCAGCATCGCATCATTCCGCGTTTGGGCGATCATATACCCGCACAATCCGGTAGCCGGGGCAGTCATCGATGGTCAGAATAAGGACATTGCCGGGTTCGGGCATCTCATCCGTCCTGCCTGGCGGTCATCTCCGCCTTCAACCGAGCGAGGTCGTCATCGACACCGCTGGTGACGCGGAGCTTGTCCATTTCCCGCTCCGTCTGGGTGCGATGGTCGAGAGGATCGTTGATGACACCCGACTCCAGCAGGCCATCCATGGCCTGAGCCTTGGCCTGCTCCTGCGCGGTGCGATCCTGCGCCCGGCGTAGCGCATCACCGGCGTCATCCAGGCCATGACCCAGGCCGGTCAGGGATTCGGTCACTTTCACCTGGGCCTGCGCCGCCGCCATCTGGCTTTTCATGACCTCTTTCTGGGTGTGGAACTGTTCGATGCGATCCTGGAGGGCGTGTTCATAATCCATGAGCTTCCGGGCCTGCGCGGCGACGGTGTCGTGGGCTTCCTGCAGGGCGGCAATTTTTTGCGCTTCGGCCTGCTTTTCCGCCAGCGCACTGCGCGCCAGGTCTTCGCGGTTGGCGTTGAGGGCCATGCGGGCATTGTCTTCCGCCTTGGCGGCCTGCTTCTGTGCCTGCGCGATCTGGTTCTCCAGGGATATCTGCTCCGTGACCACATCGGCAAGATGGCGCTTGCCCTCTTGCAGGCTGGTCAGCATCTTTTCATAGGAGAGGTCCAGGGTTTCGGCGGGCTCTTCGGCCCGACTGAGTAGTCTGTTGACCTTCGCTTCCAGAATATCTGCGGCGTGCTTGAAAATGGACATGCGGGGCTCCTGTAGGGCGCAGTGGTCATGGTGCAGAACCGTGTGCTTAGATATAGCACAGCCCGACATCTCCGCAACCTTTTGTATGCTTTCCTCTCGACGCTCACAAACCTGGAAGGCTGGTCAACCCTCCATAAACCCCCAACCCGCCCGCCAGAATCACCACAAACAGTACCAGCCAGAGATACGGGCCGCGCAAGCGGTGTTCGGCGGGCAGCGCCTTGATGGACAAGGCGACCAGGAAGCCCAGCACCATAGGCAGAAGCAGCGCATTCATCACCTCCACGCCGATGTCGAGGCTGACGAGATCGGGGATAGTGATCACCGCAGCGGCGCCAGCCACGATGATGGCGGTGTAAATCCCGTAAAACCAGGGCGCATCCTTGGGATGATGCTCCAGCGAGTGGCGAAAACCGGTGACTTCCCCCCAGCCCCAGGCCCCGGCAAGGGAAGCGACAATCGCGGCCACCATGCCCGCCCCAAGGATGCCCAGAGAAAACACAATGCGTCCCCAGGTGTCACCGAGGTAAGGAATAATGGCTTCCGAAAGCTGGTGCACCGTATTGAGGGGTGCGTTGGGGTTCAACCGGCCAATGGTGGCGGCCGTCGCGATCAGCACCGCCGCCATGACTGCCTGCGTAATGATGGCGCCAACGGCGGTATCCCAGCGGGCGTGGCGATAATGCTCGGGGTGCAGCCCCTTATCGGCGACGGCTGACTGCTGATAGAACACCATCCATGGCATAATGACAGCGCCGATATTGGCGGCGACCAGCATCATATAGTCATCATTGGTGATGGGCGCGTGCAGCAGGCCATTCAGCATTTCATGGATGCTCGGATGGCTGGCCCAGGCGATACCAAAAAAGACCAGTTCAAAGAGACCCATGATCAGGGCGATGCGCTCCACCCGCCGATAGGAGCCGGTCCAGACGATGGTCAACAGAGTGACCGCCGCCAGGGCAACCCCGACAGAGCGCGGCAAGCCATAGAGATTGCTGACGCCGGCCACCCCGGAAAACTCCGTCAACAGGGCGCCGGTGGTGGCGACACTGAGACCGGCGACGGAGAGATAAGCCCAGCCCTTTCCGAAAGTTTCGCTGATCAGTTCGCCGTGGCCTTTACGGGTAAAAATACCCAGACGTACCGTCAGTTCCTGCACGATATAGAGGATAGGCATGAGGATGAATTGCAGGAGCAGCAGCTTGAAGCCCCACTGCGCACCACTCTGCGCCGCGGTGATGATACTGCCGACATCGGTATCGGCGAGCATCACCACCAACCCCGGTCCCAGCACCACCAGGAAAATTTCCCAGCGAGAACGATGGGTGGGTGTGTCAATTTTATTGAAGGCGCGTGTTGACGACATGGGGAGCATCCGTTTTATATTTTACTCAAACGAGAATGATTCCTGTTTGCTTGCCCTTTGTCAAGTACCTCCTTGTCCGAAAGTACCGCCAAACGCCCTCTGCTGTTAGTCCTCTTTGTCAGGAAATGACAAGTGCGCGATCAAGCCACCCGTTTCGGCATTGGCGAAGCGGAGGATGCCGCTATGCAACGCCATGATGCGCTGGCAAATCCGCAGGCCAATGCCGGAACCATGCCCAGACTGGCGCGGCAAGGTACCACCGTTCATCGGCCCGATATCCCGTTCGGGCACGCCGGGGCCATAGTCGCGCAGACAGATTTCGGTACGGGCCGGATGGCGGATGATCCGCATATCCAAGCGTCCGCCACCGTAACGCCGGGTGTTGTCAAAAAGATTGCGGAATACTCGTTCCAGCGCCAGAGGACGGCAGTGCAGGGGTGGTAAGGCGGCATCCCCGGCAGAATGCACTAGCTGTACCTCCAGGCCGTAACGTTCCTGGGCCGTCGCGGCCATTTCGGCCACCCACTCGCGCACCTCCACCTGGGTGATTTTTTCCTGGTCTCCACTGCGCACCAGGGTCAGAAACTTGTCGATAGTCTCGTCCATTTCGCTGACATCCACCAGCATGGACGCTTTCTCGGCCAACAGATCGTGATCCTGAAGATGCAGGGTCAGCAACATGCGCGACAGTGGGGTACGCAATTCGTGAGAAATGCCGGTGAGTAGCAGGGTGCGTTCTTCGTGCAGGCGGTGCAGATCGTTAGCCATACTGGTAATGGCCTGCTCCAGATGACGCACCTCCAGAGGCCCGCCAATAGGCTTGAGGGATTCCGGCATGTCGCCCCGGCCAATGCGCTGCGCCTCCACTGCCAGCCGGGCCAGGGGGCGGTTGATCTGGCGAACGATGAGCCAGGCGCCGAGCAATGTACACAGGGCGATGACGCCGAGGCGCATAAACATGAAGCCTTGCCCGCCGAAATTCATGGGCGACGCGCGCATGCCCAGCCAGGGTTCATGGCGGCCACCGCGAATCCACAGCCAAGTGGCATCCGTATCACTGGGACCAATCCGCAATGCGGCCCCCGGAGACATCCGCGCCAGATAACCAGCGCTCTGGCGCAAAAAATACTTGTTGGCGGGAATGCCGGGCAGGTCGTGGGCGGGTCGCCATTGCAGACCACCAGCGGATGAGCGTTCGGCACCAGCGGCAATCAGGGCGTGATCCGTCTGCCAGAGAAATTCCGCGAAGCGTTCGGCGGCAGGATTCAGCACATATTGATGAAACAGGACATAGACGGCGCCTTGGGTTCCCAGCAACAGAACTGCCAGCAGGAGCACGGTCCGCCCCAATGTGCTGCGCGGCCAGAAACTCCGCACATGCATCAAGGCTCCGCGACGAACAGGTAGCCATGACCCCAGACCGTGCGGATATGCCGGGGCCGGCCGGGGGAGCTGTCAAGCAGACGGCGCAAGCGGGAAATCTGCATGTCGATACTGCGATCATCACTTTCCAGTTGTCGGCCACGGGTCAGCCACATGAGCTTTTCGCGGGTCAGGGGCTGGCCCTCATGCTGAATGAGTGTCGCCAGGGTCTGGAACTCGGCACTGGTGAGGGACAAGCTTTGCCCGCCCAGTTGAATCTCCTGCCGGCCCATATCCACGGTGAATCGGCCGCATTGGAAGGGGGCTGTTACCGCTTCGGGGCGAGGGACGGCGGCGCGGGCGCGGCGCAGGATTGCCTGGATGCGGGCCACCAGTTCGCGAGGGTGAAAAGGCTTGGCGAGATAGTCGTCGGCGCCCATCTCCAAGCCCAGGATACGGTCTATTTCATCGCCGCGCGCGGTGAGCATGAGGATAGGAACATCATGATGCTGGCGCAGTCGCCGGCAGATTTGCAGGCCGTCTTCATGGGGCAGCCCCAGATCGAGAACGATCAGATCAATGGTGGTTTCGGCGAGCAGGGTTTCGATCTGGCGCCCATCACTGATGCCCCTTACGGCAAAACCAAAGCCCTGCAGGTGCGACTCCACCAAACTGCGCAGGCGCAGGTCATCATCCACCACCAAAATCTGTTTTTGGATATCCATGTGCACATGGTAATCCCTTGTTCTCTCGTGGGCCACGGTCAAATGTAACAAAGCCTCCCGACCGCCGCCAAAGTGACAGTCTGTTACGTTTTAACAGGCCTGCAGCAAAGATTGTTACAGGCATTCCCGCTACCATTTTTCTCTGTTGCGACGGCTGCGCGGGGAGTTGCTCTCTCGATGCTTGCGGATAGCGCCGCTTATTCCCGTATATCAACTGAGTGAGGGTTTTACATGAAAAGCGCGAGGTATCTGCACGGCCAGGTGCGGCAGAAAGCGGGGCGTTCGGCTCCGGGTATGGCCCGACTGGGTGTCCTGCTCGGGGTTGTCGCTGCGGCTGGCTGCGCTGTCGGCCCGCATCTCAGCACACCGGCCGTCCCGGCGCCCAAGACCTATAACGCCCATCCCATCAATCTGCACAGTGCTCAGCAGCGGGTCCAGTGGACCACGCAAGAGGCACAGGCCTGGTGGTCGCTCTTCCGTTCGACGCCGTTGAATGACTATATCCGCCAGGCCATGCAGGCCAACCCGGATGTACAGGCGGCGCAAGCGGCCCTGGCGCGCGAGCAGTCCTTGATCGCGGTGGCCCAGGGCGGACTACTGCCCAGCGTGGGTGCCGGTGCCGGAATCAGTCGCGGGCGGGCACAACGGACCGGCGCGAACGGCGGGGCGAGCTACCGCATTCCCGGTAATCTCTACAGCCTGCTGCTAGGCACCGTCGACGTCCACTACAGCCCCGATGTATTTGGTCGGCAGGCCGATCTGGTCCACGCCGCCAAGGCCCAGGCGGCGGTCAGCCGCGCCAGTCTACATCAGAGTGAAGTTTTTTTGGCGGCGGCGGTGAGCCGGGCGGTGATCAGCGGTGCGGCGGCGCAGGCGCAGCTCAATGCCGCACAACAGATTGCCGCTGCCGATGCCCATCTGCTGCACCTGCTGCAGCAGGAGTATCAGTTGGGTTATCAGAACCTGCAAAGTGTGGATCAACAGGAGGCCATCACCGCGGCGGCGCAGGCGCGCATTGCCCCCTTGCAGGCGGATGTGGCGGCGGCGCGCCATGGCCTGGCGGCCTTGCTGGGCCAGTCTCCCGATGCAGACCTGTCTATGCCGACACTCGCCAGCCTGCAATTGCCGGCCAGCCTGCCCACCACCCTGCCTTCGGCTTTGGCCGAGCAGCGTCCGGATATTCAGGCGGCAATGGCGGAGTTGAAGGTGGCAGCGGCGCAGGCGGATGTGGCCACCGCCGATCTCTATCCGCAGTTTAATATCACGGCGGACATCGGTAAGGCGGCCATGACGGGGGGGATGTTCTTCAACCCCATTTCGACCCTCTGGTCGCTGGGCGCGGGGATAGCAGCGC
>JAKBXD010000038.1 GCA_021840785.1 Pseudomonadota bacterium | reverse complement strand
GAGCTAAGCGTTTCACTCAGGGTCAGAATTTGCGCCCAGTTCTGTGCCAGACGCTCGGCCTGCGGGTTGGCCTGATAGATATTGAAAAACCAGTACACCGCAAGCTGACTCAGTAGCAGCAACCCGGCGATGATGAGGAACATACGGGTAAACAGCGTATCCGGCCAGAGGCGCGATTTTTTCATCCGGTTAAAACACCTGCTTCCCTGGGCGTGGCGCCCCCATCGTCGGGTACCAGCACATAGCCCCGCCCCCAAACGGTCTGAATATAGTGTGGATCGCCAGGATCGTCTTCGATGAGGCGTCGCAAGCGCGAGATAAACACATCAATACCCCGTGAACCCGGTGTGGCGTCGTCGTTGCCGTGGGTCATGGCCAGCAGGCGGTCCCGCGAGAGTGGTTGCCAGGGATGACTGGCCAGCGCGTGCAGAATGGAAAACTCACTGTCGGTAAGGGAGATTTTCTCGTCATTCCGCCAGAGACCGCGACTGTCGAGAGCGAGGCGGAAGGGTCCGAAAACAAGTACCCCCGGGGTTGGATCACCACTGCGCAGATCCTGACTGCGCCGCAGGACGGCACGGATACGGGCAACCAGTTCCTGCGGCTCAAAAGGCTTGGGAAGATAGTCGTCGGCACCCACATCAAGGCCCTGCACCCGGTCGCTGAGATCGCCTCGGGCAGTCAGCATGATGATGGGCAGATGCGGTTCCTGCACCCGCAGACGCCGACAGATGCTGAAACCGTCTTCACCGGGCATGAGGACATCCAGCAAGAGCAGGTTATAGCATTCCCGCTCCAATTGGCGATCCATCTGCACGCCGGAGGCGGCGGCGTGGACGACAAAACCCTGCCCTTCCAGGTAACGCACCAGCATAGCGCGCAGCCGGGAATCATCATCGACCAGCAGGATTTTGCCACCCTCCGTCATTTACTTGCCCCAGGGTCCCCGCTTGGTCCCCATTTTTTTATACAACTCGGTAGCTTTCTGCCACTGCACCGGGGTCAGGATCTTGTGGAGATAATTCACCTGCTGGATGCCATGTTCGAGCATCGTGGCATGATCCTTGAGGACCGCTTCCTGCAAGGGGACGATGGCACTGCCCGACTCGCCATTCAGCAACGCATCACGCAATGCGGTGTTGTGGACCAGCATCTCGTGATGCCAGGTCGGCATGGCTTTTTCCATTTTGGTTCGCCAGTCCTTCAGATCTTTTTCCTGCGCGGGGGTCAGCTTGAGGTCCACCGCATGCCGCCAGACGATGGGCATCAGCATGGGCACGGGTGCATTCCGCATCCAACCACCCTTGCGCATGGGGCCATGCCGCCATCCCCCCGCACAATGATGACCTTGCATCATGCCCGGTCCCATGGGGCCACCATTCATGGCAGGCGGGGTCTCTGCACCTGCCGCAAAGGCGGGAATTGCCGCCAGCGCCATCGTTCCGACCATCCATCCGGATACCACGTGCTTAAATTTTAACATCACTATGCTCCTCGTCACTCAAGGGGAAAGGTGCGCCCTTTCCGTAGGAGACAAGTTAGCGCGCCGCCCCGGCGGACACCAGCGGCAAAGTGTCAAGAATTGTGAATGGACGCCGCGGCAAGGTTGAGATTCGCTGTGCAGCACAAAATAAAGGAGAGCCGACTGCCTGTAACTGCGTCCATAGTTTGCGTGGTCCCCAGTTGAGACGGGCGGGTCTTGTAACCGCGTTCAGAGGTCGTTCAAATTTTGCGGTGGAACCCTGGTTTGAGTCCCGCCGTTTTATGAATGTTAAGGATTTGCTACCACCTTCGAACGCAGAGTGATTACCACTTCATTGAATTTGCCGTAGTGCAGCTTTTCCACGGCACGCACCGCATCGTTGTCGAAGGTATCTGATCCGCTGGGCTGCTCAATCATGGGGCTACCTCGGAGCGTTCCATCTGGATTGAGCCTTACCAGGAGGCGGCATTGCAGTTCCAGTGAGAAGCTTGCCGGCCATACCGCATAGACACGATGTACGATTTCCGCCGCATACGATGCGCACCAGGATTTGCCCCATCAGTGAGCGCCCATTCCTCCAGCAAGCGATGGTGTACCTTGTGTGGCGCTGGCTTGCGCCACAAGAAGATTCGGAGCATACCTGCAGGCAAAGTGATGGGATACGTGCGCACCTGCCACTTCCACTTTCTGGCCGACCTGAACGACCATGCCCGCCGGCACTACCACCATAAGATGCGCACCAGGATTTGCCCCATCAGGATGAACGAGTACGCGTTGATCTGCCATATATTCTGGATCCAGAAATCCATGGACAGCCCGCTGTGTCTTGAACATGGCGGATATGGCCATAAGCCTTGGGACTAACGCGGTTATCGTACCAGAATGGTGCCATGCCGAATGCGACGGCAGTGTTATAGGGAGCCCGCCGATGCAATGCTGATCAATAGTTGCAAATGATCGGGGTGGCATCGCACGAGGAGCGCGAGGCGCTTCAAGGACGGGCACCTGAGGCGGAAAGGTTTCTGAGAATGGATAGGTTGGGACTGGATGCTGGATAGAAGCTACTGGCACCACAAACCGGCCTGTAGCGATGGGTGCGATAGCAGGTCTGGGGGAACTCCCTTGATGGACCACTGCGGAGGATTGTTCCACATGCCTTTTAGCTGCTTGGTCATAGTTATGAATTTGCCCAAAGATGATCGCCGAAACAATGCCCAAAAGAGCTATTATGGAAAAAGGAGCCAGCACTAACCAGAGAAGGTACCATCTTTTCGGAATAGCGTAGAAATAACGTATTGCAGATAGCGTATATACAGTTCCTACCGAGCTTGAGACGCCTATGATATCCAAGCCAAAGTGCGAACGCATGATGAGCCATATAATAGCACCGGCCACTAGTATCTCAGCTTGATAGAACATACCTACAGCCAGACCTGCCCAAACCCCTGGCCGAAATAACCAAGTACGTTCCTCATCGGGTAGTGAAACTCCCCAGGATTTTTCCTGTGTCTGACGACGTAACCCCCAAGAGGCCATTCCACCTACGTATAGAATGCCAACAAGTGACGCAACCCAAGCAGTAACAATCAAGGCCCACACAGAAAGATGCTTCGCATTGGAGACGTAAGAGCTGAAATAGCCCATCGGTATCGCCAGTGCGCTGAGCACCAGTGTAATCCACATGAAAGCGTATGGAGACTCATGGGATTTATCCCGGAGATCTTCGATGCGCCGTCGGAAGTTAAGAAGCAGGGAGAGCATCAAGGTTTCGTCCTTGTAGTTGACGGTTTTTTATCAAAAATATAGTTCTGACGGAGGTTTCTGGAGAAGATTTCTTGCCTAGAAGATCGCCCCTGAAGAGAGAAAAGCCTGCAGGGGCTGTGAGCTAGTCAGAAGAGTCTATCAACATCTTCTGTATAGGCTTGCAAGATACACAGAGGTTCTTAATTCTAATTTGCTACATTTCATGCAATCAAAAGCTATACATAACACCTGCGCCAAAACTAAACTGGCTGGTCTGGGATGACGGTTCCTCGAATCCGGCTCGATTAAATCCAGATGCTCCATACATAAAGTCCCTGTAATCAACATCTGCATAAATCCCGAGGTTTTTTGAGTTTATATAAGTTGCCTTTATTCCAGCCGTGTAATATGGCCTGCCAGAAAGGCTAAACTTCTGTTCTGCTGGGCTATTGTACAGTGCAACATAGTAAGGGTTTGTTTTGCCAGACAAGCTTGCATAAACGACCTCTCCAATCCCTCCATGTAGCGATAGTGTAAGATCATTGTTTATGGCATACTGGAACAGTGCTCCAGCTCCAACGTAAGCATTGCTATAATTTTCCGGGTTAGCCACTCCGTTAGGTACGGCTCTGTACCACCAACGGTATCCACCCATAATATATGGTGTTATAGCTGCAGAATTAGAGAAGAACATCGTTTTCCCGAGTCGAAGATGCAGATTATTTTCTGTGTGTCCAGCCTTCTCGGAATAGGTTCCTTGCGCATAAGTGACTTTTCCGCTAGCATAGTCATAGCCAAAATCAGCGTATATCCCATTAATTCCAAATAAGCTGGTATCGACACTCGCTCCAACATGGAATCCTGGAGTCCATCCGTTTTCGACATCGGATGGGCTTGGGAGAGTCTCAGAGTAGTTACTGTTAATATCATTGAATCCAATAGATACTGAATTGTTGACTTTCATTATTGGACTATCTGTTGATGGCAAACCGACTCCTGCGAAAGCTACGACTGGCAATGAGAGTCCACACATTGTTGCGATTATGGCGGCTGTCTTTTTCATCTTCCTACATATCTCCGTATTGTGAGGTTGATTTTCAAGAAATATTGATTGTTGCAACGAGACACGAGACAACAGGTGTATTAGTATGTCACGCAACCCTTACCTAGCACAGAATCTCAAGATGTCAACGAGCAGCGGCGGATCAGACGATCGCCCGTTTCTTGCCAAGCTACGTTTATACATTTATCTCCTCCCCATACATCCCAAAGAAACGCGTAAGGTTCACGCGCTGAATCGGCCGGTAACCAATGGTAACAATACACGTCACAGAGTCAGCAAAGATTTATATAGAACATGACTCGTCTTTCGCAAGGCCAGCCCGTAACATTTCGCAACAATTTCCTCCGGGACCACATCTTCCTTATGACCCCGCTTTCCGGGAGAATGGCGGCTCCACTGCCGAGGAGCCTGAGCGTGCCCCCCAAAGCGCTATTGCTGGCTGTCTGTACCGTTTTCTGTGTGGCTCAAGGCGGGCTGGCGCAAGCCGGCGTCGGTACGTGGCTGGCCGACCCTCTGAACACCGATAGCGGCCTGAGTGCCAGCCCGGCACAGCCTTGGACCACCCAAGCCGCCCTGCCCGATTTACCCAAGCTCCAGGGTCTTTCTGTGGCGAAGCAGGCGCAAATCTGGACGCTGCCGCAACTCACTGCGTATGCCCTCGCCCACAACCCGCAGACCGCCGCCGCCTGGGATGGATTGCGCGCCCAGGCGGCGAGCCTGGGGATGGCGGAAAGCGCCTGGCTGCCGAGCCTGTCCCTCAATACCAATTTGAGCCGTCGGCAAGCAGCCTCCACCGCTGGCTTTACGGTGCCGGCACGCAACAGCGTCAATCCCAACCTGACCTTGAGTTACACCCTGTGGGACTTTGGCCTGCGCGCCGCCAAGATGGATGCTGCCCGCGCCCAGGAATGGGTGGCGGGCTTCACCCAGAATCAGAGCATCCAGACCGTGGCCTTCAGCGTCGCGCAGGCCTATTACCAACTCCTCGGCAATCAATCCCTAGTGCTTGCCGATGAAAAGACCGTTGCGGAAAACCAGAAAAATCTGGAAGCCGCCGAGGTGCTGCATCGTGCCGGGCAAGCCACCATCGGCGCCCTCTATCAGGCCCGGGCCGCCATGGCGCAGGCGCAGTCCACCCTCGCCGCGCAACGCCAGACCGTGCGCAGCAGCGAAGGGTTGCTGGCCAGCACCCTGGGCCTCGATCCCCAGACCACGCTGAGGATAGCGTCCCTCAAACTGGGGCAGGAACCGCCCCAACTCCACAGCGCTGCCAAGACGCTGATGCATGCCGCCCTCACCGCCAATCCCACCCTGCAGCAGGCGCGGGCGCAGGTAGCGGTGGCCCAAGCCAATGTCCGTAGCGCCGAGGCCAGTGGTCTGCCCAGTCTGGGGGTCAGCAGCTCTTATGGTTATCTCTATCAAGGCGGCTTCCGGCCCGGTGACACCTGGACGGTGGGTTTCACCCTGACCGTGCCCCTCTTCACCGGCTTCAATACGCATTATCAGATACGCCAGACACAGGCACTGAGCGATCAGGCTCAATCCAACCTCGCGGCCAGCCGCAACAGCACCGAAGCCACGGTCTGGCAGGATTTTCACAACTTTCAGGGCGCGATTGCGGCCTACCCCGGCGCACAGAGTGGCCTGGAAAATGCCGGGAAGGCGCTGGAGGTGGTACAGGCCCAGTATCGGGTCGGCCAGGCTACCATTCAGGATGTCCTTCTCGCCGAGTCCACCCTGGCGCAGGCGCGCTACACCCTGATTCAGAATCTGGTTAACAGTTATGTCGCCCTGGCGCAACTCAGTCAGGCCGTCGGCATGCCTTTGGGAGAGAATGCACCGTGACCCGTTCCCCTGTTGTTCTCTTGCTGACGCTGGCATCCCTCTCCCTGCTGTTGAGTGGTTGCCAGACCAAGACCAAGCATGAAATGCCGCCCTTGCGGGTCAGCCTCGTCAGCATCAGTACCCGCCCCATGACTCATTATGAAGGTTTTCTGGGCACGGTGACGCCTCTGCAAACGGCGACACTCGTGCCGCAGACTTCCGGCATCCTGCAGAGCGTGCAGTTTACCGAGGGGAGCATGGTAGAGAAGGGACAAACCCTGTTCACCATCGACCCGGCACAGATGCAGGCATCGCTCGCCCAGGCCCAGGCCAAACTGGTGGCGGATCAGGCCACAGCGCGCTACAACCGCAACATAGTGGAGCAGGACCGACCGCTGGCGGAAAAGGATTTCATCACCCGGCAAAGCTTCGATCAGGCAGTCTCCCAGGCACAGGCGGCGACAGCGCAGGTACAGGCTGATCAGGCCGCGTTAAGACAAGCCCGCCTCAATCTCTCTTACACCCGCATCACCGCCCCCATCAGCGGTCGCATCGGGCTGGCCCAGGTCAAGGCAGGCAACCTGGTCATCGCCAACCAGACACAACTGGCTACCATCAACCAGATCGCGCCCATTACCGTGAATTTCAGTATTCCTCAGGACTTGCTGAGCGCGGCGCGGCGGGCGCAACAGCAGGCAATTCCCCTGTCCATCAACGACGAGAAGGGCGGCACCGTACTCGCTCAGGGCAAGCTCACTTTTATCGACAACAGCGTCAGTGCGGGGACCGCCACCATCCGTCTGCAGGCTACCGTACCCAACACCAACCTCGGCCTCTGGCCGGGACAGTATGTGCAGGTGCAGATGCCGGTACAGCAGGTGGCGCAGGCGACGGTGCTGCCGGTGGGCGCGGTCCAGCAGGGCAGCAGCGGACCCTTTGTCTATGTGGTGCAAGGTGGTAAAGCGGTGGACAAGCCGGTGCAGGTGCTCTGGGAATCGGGCGCGGATGCGGTGGTACAAGGCGTAGACAAGCGTATTCGGGTGATTTTTCCGCTTCCCGCCCGCCTCTATCCGGGGGCGAAGGTGGAACTCACCGGCACCCCTGCGGCCACCGGGTCGCATACGGGTCAGGAGAGGAAATCCGCATGAATTTCTCCGCCCTGTTCATCCGCCGCCCGGTAATGACGGTCGTCCTCATTCTCGGACTAGTGCTGTACGGCATTTTTGCCTTTATGAAACTGCCGGTAGCCTTGCTGCCCGGCGTGGACTTTCCGACGGTCATGGTCGCGGCGAGCCTGCCGGGAGCGAGCCCGCAGACCATGGCCAGCGCCGTGGCTACGCCTTTGGAAAAACAGTTTTCCGCCATTCCCGGCCTGTCCTCCATGAGCTCGGTGAACCATCAGGGCTCGACGCGGGTCATCCTGCAGTTTGACCTCAGCCAAAACATCAATGTCGCCACCCAGAATGTCGAAAACGCGGTCACCCAGGCTTCCCACCTGCTGCCGCCGGGCATGCCCAGCCTGCCCTTTGTCAAACAGCTCAACCCGTCGGCGGCACCCATCGAGTTTATTGCCCTCGCCGCGCCCAATATGCCTATCTACCGGCTCAACCAGTACGCGGTAGACAAGGTGGTTCCCGCCATTTCCGGTATTCCCGGCGTCGCCCAGGTGCTGATCTTCGGCGAGCAGAATTACGCGGTCCGCATCCACGCCAACCCCTTTGCCATGCAGGCGCACGGGATATCGCTGCAGGCCCTTACCCAGGCCATTTCCAGTCATAACGTCAACCTGCCGCAGGGCACAGTGCTGGGTGCGGTGCGCAATTATGCGGTGAATGTGCATGGCCAGCTCCATGATGCCCAGGCTTTCGCCGGCATGCCCATCACCTTCGCCAACGGCGCGGTGGTGCCGCTCGCGAACATCGCCCAGGTCAGCAACGGCGTGGACAATGATCAGATCGCCAGTTGGATGGGGGGGCAGCGCGCCCTGATTCTCGCCGTAGTGCGCCAACCCAATGCCGACACAGTGGCCATCTCCGACGCCATCCAGAAACGTCTGCCGCTGCTGAGCGCCAGCCTGCCCGGCGGCGCCCACATGACGGTGGTGTACGACAAGGCCGACTATATCCGTTCGGCGGTGGAGGAGGTCGAAGTCACCCTGTTGCTCGCCTCCATACTGGTGGCCGGGGTGCTCTGGCTCTTCCTGCGCCGCGGCAGCCCGACCCTGATTGGCGCGCTGGCGATTCCCGCCTCCATTCTCGGCACCTTCGCCATCATTTACGCGCTGGGCTACACCCTGAATACGCTGACGCTCCTGGCGCTGACCCTGGCGGTGGGCTTTGTGGTGGATGATGCCGTGGTCATGCTGGAAAACATCGCCCGCCATGAGGAAAACGGCGAAGAGCCCTATCAGGCGGCGATCGTTGGCAGCCGCGAGATCGGTTTTACCGTGATTTCCATGACCCTGTCGCTGGCGGTGGTCTTCCTGCCTTTTCTGGTGATGGGTGGCATCATCGGTCGTTTGTTTCGCGAGTTCGGCGTCACCATCGCGGTGGTCATCCTATTGTCCGGGCTGGTATCTCTGACGCTAACCCCCATGCTCTGCGCCCGCTATCTGCGGGTGAAGCATCAGGGACGGAGCCGCTTCGAAAGCGGTTTCCTCAGCCTGCGCGACTGGTACGGGCGCAGCCTGCGGGTGGCGCTCGGTCATCGCGGCTGGGTGTATGGCGGGGCCTTGCTGAGCCTGCTGGCCATGATCGGACTCTTTATCCTGCTGCCCAAGGGCTTCATCCCTACCGAAGACAGCGGCATGATCATGGGCAATCTGGAATATCCCCAGGGCATTTCCTTTGCCCAACTCGAAACCACCCAGAAGGCCATCGCCGCCGCCGTCGGCCACAATCAGGCCGTGCAGTCCGTGATGTCCAGTGCCGGGCAGGGTGCGGGGGCCTTCGGCTCCGCCAACACCGGGCGGCTGATCATCCGCCTCAAGCCCTTGGACGAGCGGGCGTCAGGAACCCAGGTCATTGCGGAATTGCGCCGTCGCGTCAGCCATTTTGCCGGAGTGGAAGCGAGTTTCCAGCTACCGCCCGCTATTCAGATGGGGCCGGTCTCATCGCAATCTCATTACCAATACATTCTGCAGAGCGAGGATCAGAACAGCCTGAATGTGACCGTGCCCAAACTGGTAGCAGCCCTGCGCAAAGTACCCGGACTACAGGCCGTTAACAGTGATCTGCAATTAGCCAACCCGGAAATTGAAGTGCACATCCTGCACCAGCGCGCCCAGGCCCTGGGGGTCACCCCTCAGGCCATCGAGCAAGCGCTGAACTTCGCTTTCGGCGGCACCCAGGTGGGCACCATCTACGCCTCCACCAATCAATACGAGGTCATTCTCGATCTGGCGCGGCAGTTTCAGGAAAATCTCGGGGCACTTTCAGCGATCACTGTGCCGGGCAGCACCGGCCTGGTGCCCCTGGCCGCATTGGCGCACTTCGCTTACGGCGTCGGACCCTTGAGTATCAGCCACTACAACGGACTGCCCAGCGTGACCATTTCTTTCAATCTGGCCCCCGGCACCTCTCTGGGCGATGCGACCCGGACAGTGCAGAACACAGCGACAAAGATATTGCCCGCGGATGTGCAGGGAGAGTTTGGTGGGTCCGCCGCGGCCTTTTCCCAGTCCACCGGCAGCCTGCCACTCCTGCTGCTGGCGACGGTGGCTCTGATCTACGCCATTCTGGCCATTCTCTATGAAGATTTCATCCATCCCCTGACCATCCTCACTGCCCTGCCTCTGGCCGGTTTTGGCGCCTTGCTGGCCCTCTGGATATTCCATCAGGAACTCGATCTGTTCAGCTTCGTCGGCATCATCATGCTGGTGGGACTGGTCAAAAAGAACGGCATCATCATGGTGGACTTCGCCATTCACCGCCGCCGCGAAGGGGCCAGCGCCGTCGATGCCATGGTCGACGCCTGTGTCACCCGCTTCCGCCCTATCATGATGACGAACCTTGCCGCGGTGCTGGGTATTCTGCCTATCGCCATTGGCGTCGGGGCGGGTGCTGAGTCGCGGGTGCCGCTGGGCGTGGCGGTGGCGGGCGGCATCATCGTCTCGCAGTTCCTGACGCTCTATGTGACGCCGGCATTCTATGTACTCCTTGAGGGGTGGAAGGAGCGTTGGAGGGGTAAGGTGTCTGCTTCAGAGACTGCATCTCACCGAGCGATTTAAGCGTCGCTGAGCGCTGGGCTCTGCAATATCGCCAACTTGTGATATATAACGGGCGAAGACCAACTACCCGAGAGTCTTAGATCATGCCCGCAAAAATTCTTTTCCTCTTGTTCGCGCTTACCCTATCGGGCTGCGCTTCCCTGCCACCTTCTTCCTCATCAAACGCCACCGCCAGCGCTGCCGCGCGCGGTACCGCTTTGGCCAATCGCAATAGCGAGACTGCGCAGCAACGGCTCGCCGCCGTCGCCGCCCAGCGCGCTGAGGCTGCACAACAATTCTGCCCCAACTGGCAGCAGGCGCTGGATCATGCGCGCAGCAACGCGACGGGTTGTGCGCAAATGCCCACAAACGAACAGGCCACCTGCTGGCAAGCCGTCTCCCAATGGGCACAGGAAGAGAGCCGTTATTTCCATGCCCTGGCGCCGCTTCTCCAAAGCGGAGCTTATGCATTCCCAGCAGCTCAGGCGGCACATTTTTTTGATCTGACTCAGGGGTGGGCTATTACTTGTCAAAATGGCCAAAGGGCCTGCGCCGCGGCGTCTGGCCACCAGCAGATGGACAACAGCAAAAGCGCCATCAATCAATTCTGCCGACGTTAATCAATGACGTTTCATAAGTGATGGTTATTTTCAAATTTAGGCGCATTGGTTATGCTGAGGACAATGGGGTTTTACGCAACTGGCCACGGAAATAGTCGACCCTCATCAAAGGTGATTACCATGCTCAAAGCGTTCGTCAAGGATTTCAAGATATTTTTGCAACGCGGCAATATCATTGATCTGGCCGTAGCCTTTGTTATTGGCACGGCATTTTCCGCCATTGTGACTTCATTAGTCAGCAACCTGATCATGCCACCTATCGGTATGTTGCTCAACAAAGTCGATTTTTCAAACCTCTATATCGTGTTAAAGAATGGCGCCGTTCCCGGCCCCTACCTGACTCTGGAGGCCGCCAGGAAGGCGGGGGCCGTGACCGTGAATTACGGCCTCTTTATCACTTCACTGATCAGCTTTTTTATCATTGCGCTGGTTATTTTTTCCATTGTGCGGGTCATCAACAAACTCTACCCCAAACCCGCTGCCGCCGTGACCACCAAAACCTGCCCTTTCTGTGCCTCTGCCATTCCCTTGGCCGCGACACGCTGTCCCAACTGCACCTCGCAACTGGAATCCTGAAACGGGGGTGCCCGGCAGGGGCACCCGCCTGGCATCTCGGCCCCATTTAGCTCCTAAAGGTTAGTATGCCGTCGCTTTGACGCCCCGCTTCGCGTATTCTCAAAACAGTTCCCCTACATTCAGGACAGGCTTTTGATCTGGGAAAATCTGTTGTATCTCATCGTCGGCATGATGCTCGGGCTGGTTGTGGCCGGACTGGTAGCGCGCAGCATGATCCAGCGCCAGCAGGATATCAGCGCGGCCCTCCGGGAAGGAAAGCAAACCAGTGCCGAACAGATGGACAGCCTGCAGCGTGAAATAACTGCGCTGCGGCAACAGGCCCAGGAACAGCAGGAAATCCTCCGCCATGAAAGTGAAAACAGGGCCAGCGCGGAAGCAGAAAGCCGCCGCGTCCCCATCCTTGAAAACACCTTAGTGACGGAACGCAACCATGCCGCTCGCCTGCAAACAGAGTTGGCCGCACTCCAGGGCCAGTTGGCGGAACTCGGTGAACGGCTGGAGCAGGAACGCCTGCGCGGCAATGAAAAACTGGCACTCCTGGAAGACGCCCGCCAACGCCTCGGCGATGCCTTCCAGTCCCTTTCCGCCGAAGCCCTGCGCCGCAACAACCAGTCCTTCCTCGAATTGGCGCGGGAGAATCTGGAGCGTTTCCAGGAAAACGCGAAGACCGATTGGGAGGGCCGCCAGAAGGCCGTGGGACAACTGGTGGAGCCTATCCGTGAGTCTCTGGAGAAAGTGGGCACCCGCATCGACGCCATGGAAAAGACCCGCGTCGATGCCTACAGCGCCCTCAATGAGCAAATTCGCGGTCTCGTCCAGGACCACCTGCCGCGCCTGCATCAGGAGACCGCCGCGCTGGTGAAGGCGCTGCGCCAGCCCGCCGCACGAGGCCGTTGGGGCGAAATGCAGCTCAAGCGCGTCGTCGAAATGGCCGGCATGCTGGCTTATTGCGACTTCACTGAGCAGGAGAGCGTTGCCACCGATAATGGCCAGCAGCGCCCCGATCTCGTGGTACGACTGCCCGGCGGCAAGCGCATCGTCGTCGATGCCAAGGCGCCTCTGAATGCCTACCTGGAGGCCATGGAAACGGAAGATGAACAAAAGCGCGCTCATTTCCTGCACAAGCATGCCAGCGAATTACGCACCCACATGACCCAGCTCAGCAAAAAATCCTACTGGGAACAGTTCCAGCCGACCCCGGAGTTCGTCGTCCTTTTTGTGCCCGGCGAGGTGTTTTTCAGCGCCGCCCTCCAGGAAGACCCTTCACTCATCGAATACGGGGTGGAGCAGAAGGTGATCGTCGCCAGTCCCACCACCCTCATCGCCCTGCTGCGCGCGGTGGCCTATGGCTGGCGGCAGGAGTCCTTGGCCGAGAACGCCCGGGCGATCAGTGATCTTGGCAAAGAACTCTATGATCGCCTGAGCACGTTGGCGGGTCACTGGACGCGGGTAGGCAAGGGGTTGGGCCAGGCGGTAGAAGCTTACAACAAAGCGACCGGATCACTGGAGGGCCGTGTGCTGATCTCGGCGCGCAAATTCCGCGACCTCAAGGCCGCGCCGGATAACAAAGAAATGCCCGCCATAGAACCCGTGGAACTGGCCCCGCGCATCCTTCAGGCTGATGAGATCACTGGAGCAGAGACAACGGCCCCGCTCCCGGATCGGCGCTAACGTACACCAGTTCGCCCGGAAGCGGGACAACCAGTGTCAGGAGGCGTTTTCCCGCCGCGTCTGCGCCTGCACCAGTGCCAAGGGCAGACTGAAGGTGACTTTCTCCTCTACACCAGGCGTCTCTTTCGGAATCTGCGCGCCCCAGCTCTGGAGGGTGTCGATAATCTCCTGTACCAGGCTTTCCGGTGCCGACGCTCCGGCACTGATGCCGATTTTCTCCACACCGTCAAACCATTCACGGCGCAGCTGTTGCGCATCCTCAATGAGATGCGTCGGTGTCCCCAGCCGAGTACCCAATTCCGCCAAGCGGCTGGAGTTGGAGCTGTTCGGGGCGCCCACCACCAGCAGAATATCGA
>JAKBXD010000404.1 GCA_021840785.1 Pseudomonadota bacterium | reverse complement strand
CAGCGTGGGCCCAGCGCGAGCCGAAAGTTCCGTGGCATGAGAAGTGGTGGTTCGCGGATGCGGTGGAGCTACGGGCCAACGAGTTCAATCTGTCGGCGGGTCGCTATCGGCCAGTGAACGCATCGACCGCCGAATACCGAGATCCCAGGGAGCTGCTGGATGAACTCGCGGAGTTGGAGAGGGAGATTCAGGCAGAGGTGACCGCGTTGAGGGAGGCGCTTGCGGGATGATTAGCGCTTCAACTATTGGACTGCTTCAGGGCGCTCCGAGAATTCCGATCGGCAGGCTTTGTTCACTCCAAAACGGGCGTGCGTTCAAACCAACTGAATGGGTGGATGCCGGTACACCTATCATACGAATCCAGAACCTCAACGATTCATCAAAGGATTTTAATTACTACTCTGGAGATCTGCCGGAGCGCTTTCGTGTGCGCCACGGTGACGTACTGCTCTCCTGGTCAGGGACACCCGGCACGTCGTTCGGCTGCTTCCGGTGGAAAGGGCCAGATGGGTGGCTCAACCAACATATATTCAATGTTCGGCTTAACCCTGAAATCATCCAGCCTGACTATTTTGTGCTTCATGTGAATGCGATCCTGAGCGAACTGATCGGAAAGGCTCATGGCGGTGTCGGGCTGCGGCATATTACGAAGGGCCAACTCGATAAGATTGAACTGAGCGTACCTAGCTTCGAAGTGCAGAGCCGAATAGTGGATCTGCTCTCGCGCGCCGAGAACATCGTCCGGATGCGGCGGGAGGCGGAGAAGAACGCCAAGGAGATCATTCCGGCGCTGTTTCTGGATCTGTTTGGGGATCCGGCGACGAATCCGAAGGGGTGGCCAACCCAGACGTTCCGTGATATTGGGACGCTAGATCGTGGGAAGTCGCGGCACAGGCCGCGCGATGCTCCACACTTGTACGGTGGCCCTCATCCATTCGTCCAGACCGGCGATGTGGCCAGGTCTGGCGGCGTTATCACTGCGTACGCCCAAACGTACTCGGACGCGGGCCTGGCGCAGAGTAAGTTATGGCCGGTGGGCACTCTGTGCATCACGATCGCAGCGAACATTGCGGAGACTGGGGTCCTCGCCTTCGAAGCGTGCTTCCCGGATAGCGTTGTCGGATTCCTGCCTGGTGAGAATGTTCGGACGGACTATATTCAGAACTGGCTTCACTTCCTCAAGCCGACGTTGGCGGCACAGGCGCCGCAGGCCGCTCAAAAGAACATTAACCTTGAGATTCTGCGGAACCTCAACGTCCCTATACCGCCGATGTCGCTGCAAGTTGTATTCGAGAAGTATGTTAAGCAACTGCGATCGACGGAAGCGTGCCAGCTGGCAGCTACTACCGTGGGTGATCGACTGTTTCAGTCCCTGCTGGCTCAGGTGTTTTCCGACGGAGTGGCGATCTGATCCCGGCTATTAGATATTCAACGGCCCTGTACTGTAATGCGCCGTGACTCACGTAGAGAGACAGGCCGTGGTTGGGATTTCTGCGCGGCGCTGTAACGCTGGTGCCGCTGAGCGCTGGGTGGCGTGCCGGCGTCTCTGGAGGGCGGGGGATGACTGACTCTCATGCGGACAACATAGAGCAATTCTTCCGGCACATCGAGCCATGGTCAAGAGCGTTTCGTAGCTGCACCTTTCACTACTTCGGCGTGGTAACAGGAAGCGAGGTTCATCTGTGTATCGCCAGCATCCGCCTACAAATTGGCCGACCACCGCCCCGCCGGTTAGTTGAGATCGGCCGTCTCCGGGCCGGTGTAATGGCAATTCCCGGTCGCAGCTCCCGGGCGAGAGAGATTGTGGCGAAACTGGTCGGCGGGGCCGCTGTGTCAATCGCGCCCGGATTGGTCGCGAGACTGCCAATTGACAGCATTGCGGGCATGTATGTCGCACCTCCGACGCTCCTGCATCCGGAAGGACTTTCCGGCGGACGGCGCTTGAGCGTGTTAACGATCCAAGCCGGTCAGTGGTCGATCGCCGAGACCCGCATTGATCTGGATTGGAGCCTCAAATCGGCGCGTGAACCATTTGACGGCCTCGCGGAATTGCTTGGTGAACTGGGATTGGCGGAGCACGCGTCGCGACGGTATACGCTCGAAGTCGTTGCTCTTCCGCCGGTGGAGGTCTCGATGCGAAGTGTCGTCCGCGGCGAGAACGCTACCATCGGTATATGGATGCCAAAGGGGCTGAATAGAGGCCCCGCAAGTCTTCACTACCGTCTCCTCACCAGAAATGCGCCGACGGTTCGGGCGAGTCTGTCCGCCCGACAATTGTCCTGGACGCGGGACGAGAATGCGAACATCGGCACCACGGAGATTCGGGTGCCGCGCGGAGCGGTCATAAATTGCGTCGCCAGCTACGCATCTGTGGGGCACCATTCCTACTGGTTCGCGGACCCCGCGCAGATTCCCAATCCGCGACTGCAAGCGCTGACGGCAACAGACGTCTCACTCGAAGCCCTGAAAGGTACCCTCACAAGCGATGCGGCGAAGGGTTC
>JAKBXD010000403.1 GCA_021840785.1 Pseudomonadota bacterium | reverse complement strand
CCCATCCCGGCGCTAACCGTGACGAACTGGTCAAAGTCGGGAAAGGCGGGCAGGTTGCCAAATTCATCCAACAGAGCGTTCACCCGGACCGGCAACCGGCCCTGGTGTTGGCGGGCGACATCCGTCATCGCCCGGAACACCATATGGACGTAGAGCGCCGCCGCGGTGTAGCGGCTGGCGTCGTCGTGGGGGATCACCAGAAAAACTGCCGTGGGCTGATGTCCCATTTGGGCCAGGTCATGGTCTTGAGCGCCGGTGACCCAGGCGATGTCCGGATCCCCCCAGAGTTGCAACCCGGCGGCAGTAGTGGTAATGATGCTGGCCCGAGTTTTGCCCTGGGCGAGCTGGTACGTCGCATAGGCCATCCGGGCCGGATGATCCAGGGGCAATAACGCGAACAGGGCATCCAACGCCTTCCCGTCCTCTTGCGCCCCTTTTTCGACCAATACCCGATACACCGCATGCAAATGACAAGCGGTGACATCCGGACTCCCGTCGGCGACTAGCAAAATGACCGCACTGGTCAAACTGATTTGGCCGTTAATCCATAGGGGATCGGTCGAAACAAAGCTGCCGCCGCTGCCATACGTGATGAGATGGGCGACTTGGCGGGCCATTTTGGCTGCCAGGGCTAAGTCCGGCCCAGTGTTCTGGTGCAACGCCTCCCACACGGGCGCAATCGGGTTATAGCGCCGACTCTGCCCCGGTTTCGCGTCAATCAGGTCGAGCCGGATCACGGCATAACCCCGCGTTTTCAACCACTCTGCGGTATGCTCATACAGTTCGCCTTTGGGATCACTGATGAGTAGGCTTTCCTGGGCCGTACTCCCGATGATGCCGATGGTCGGGATGATCAGCCGCCGGGACTTCCCGGATCGGGTCGATCCGAGGATCAAAGCGTGCTCATCCCGCTCTAAAATCCATCCCCCTTTAGGATTCCGGGGGGTATCTGTTCCCACCAGCAGGCCGACCGGCGGGAACCGAATCGGGGCTTTTGGGTCGGCCGGCTTCGCCTTTTTGGTCTGTTTCGTCTGTTGCTCCCACTTCTGCGCAATGTCTTGGGCGTCTTGGCGAATTTGGGCAATCGTTTTCAGCCGTTGGGATTTGCCGTTTTTCTCCAGAGGAGCCTGCCAATGGGTATAACTCTGGCCCAAACTCCCGGCAGTTCGCCAGTGGGCCGTCCCGTGCTGGCCTTTCCCGGCGGCCTTCGGCCCGCCCCACTCGGCTAGGCGACCCGCTTTATTCGCTTGATAGGCCAGAAACCCGCCGGTCATGAGGCCTAGGGCCGTCGCGCCGAACAGCAGGTCGGGCTGATGGAGCAAGGCGAGCCAATGGGTGGGCAGATAGGCGTGTTGGCTCACCCATTGATGCCACACGACGCCGGGATGCATCATTCCCGGCGTATGATGGGCTTTCGCCGCTTGGAGTTGCGTCCACAGCGGTTCCAACACCCCGGCGGTCAGATCCGCCCCTTCCAAGCCGATCAGCCAGCCGGGAATGGCGCCAAAGAGGCCCGCTGTCAGGATCCGGCCCGTTTTTTGGGGATCGCGCATGATTGTCACTTCCTCTTATAAAGCAATTTCCTGTCCGGTGTTCCGGGCTATCGCGATTTCAGCCTGTTGGCGCTGATATTGACTCTCCGCTAACCACGTGGCCGTCCGGCGGGCATCCCGTTCGGCTTGATGCATCGCGCGCATCAACGCCGCATGCAAATTGGGGGTAAGAGCGTGGCGGGACGCAGACATCAGGCCGCGTTCCCAAGCCAAATTTCGCACATGTTTGTCGAGCCGCTGCATAAAGCGATCCGTGGCCTGGGCCTGACGCTTTGCGAATGCCGCCGGATCAAAGGGAGTCGCTAAGATGTGATCACTGGCTCGGGATTGCGCCGACCTGGTGACTTCCGGCAATAAAAACGTCCAAGTTTTCGGCGGCGGCGGGGTCCAAATGGTGGCAGGGAGTACCGAATTCGAGGATTTCAGCCTCGGGGGAAACTTTTTGTTCAGACCGGCTAGATCAAAGGTCAACGACCGCGGTTCGGAAGCCGGCGTCCAGGTGGTGGCCTGCAGTGGAGCCGCGAAAGCTCGCGGTTTCTCAGATTTCTCGGACTCCTTGGTTAAGGAGAAAGGAAACGTGAAACGAGCCGCCACCGGTTCCGGCGGCCGATAGATCGTTCCGGCAAAACGACTCCGCGATTCATTCGATGGCTCCGAGAATGGCTCCACGATGCGGAATATCGCTTCTTGTCGCAGTTTGCGCAGATCCGGACTCGTGGCGATCAGTTCGGGGATCGACAGTTTGCCGTGGATGACCTGCTTAATCCTGTCATCCGTCAGCACCTTATTGATCGCCTCGTGCTCCCTCTGCCATTGGGTTCGCCATTGCAAGGTGTGAGCGGCTTTCAACACTTCCGCCGCCACCCGTTGGATGAGATCCGCTTCGGCATTCTGCCGCGCTGTGGCGATCGCCGCTTCCCGACCTTTGACATCCTGCGACTTATCTTCGTCTACA
>JAKBXD010000402.1 GCA_021840785.1 Pseudomonadota bacterium | reverse complement strand
GGAGCCAAAATAAGGGAAGGCGGTGAGCTGAGGTGCGAAGCGCTGAATCTCCCGCAGCCAGTTCTCCAGCGTAGATCCGGGCACGATGATCAAGTGCACGCCATCAATCTTGCGCTCCTGGAGGTGTGCGAGGAAAGAGATGACCTGACACGTCTTGCCAAGACCCATATCGTCCGCCAATATGCACGAGACCTTCTTCTCCCAGAGAAGGTTTAGCCAGTTCAGACCGACCAACTGATAATCTTTGAGCTTGATGTCATCCGCCATCGACTTCGGCTGTGTTAGAAAACGTCGCTTCCCCTTCGTCTTAGGTGTCAGGTCGTCCGACGCTGTACTGCTAGCGGGGGTGCCGATACCCGAATCGTGAGCTTCATCGAGGTTCATCAGCTCCAGCTCACCGCTGGCCGCCGCACGACCGGCGCCCCATTCAGCCAACGACATCTGTATCGGCTCCGCGATCCTCTCGCATTCCCGCACCAGCTCGTCCACTGCTTCGTACCCGCTCAGCATATCAGAGCAAGCATCCACCAATACGTCACCGACAGGCCTTGCCCGTGACTTTGGCCCAGCATTGCTGATGGCCCTGATGTCTTCCAGGCTGGCGAAGGGGCGCTTGTCCAAAACGACTTTGATAGCGTCCTCGGACTTCGCCGACAGCTCAGCCAGATCGCGGACGGAGCATTCATTGAAGAACTTGAGCAGCCGTTGATCGAATGCTGTCTCCTCCGACAGGGGCTCCTCCGACTCGACCCTCTCCGCCCCCGCCTCGTCTTCATCGTCATCATCGAGAACAACCACCTGCCTTGGCCGCTGTACCAGCTTCCTCGCCGGAGCAGCCTTGACCGGCGGCGAAGAAGGCGGACTAGGCGACCGCCTCCTGCCCTGCAGTAACCTCCGCCTCGGCTTCTCTACCGATGCCTCCTCCTCTTCATCATCCTCCTGATCGGAGGAGATCGCGTACGGCTCAGCTTTCTTCTTCGCCGCTTGCATTGCGGCATACCTCTCCGCAATCGTACCCGTGGTTTTGACCTGCTGCTTCGCCATCGCCCGAGGAGGCTGCGAAGATTGCGTGGCAGCCTGCTGCTGAGACTTGGTCATCGCCACGCCACGCTGTTGCACCGGACTCATGGAGCTGAGTTCATCGAGCTGTTCGGTGTCTGCGAGCCAGGACTTGGCGCGCTCGACGTCGCCCTTGCATTGGATAAGAGCATCGTGGCAGCGCTGGACTGACTCGTTTGACAAAATGGCCTGGATGCGCAGGATCTTTTGCTGCATCGGGAAGTCCTCGACATCCTCGATGGAGCTGTATCGATTCCCGTTCACCCGTTGAGCGGCCGCAGATCCGCACGGAGGCAGCGCAGGATTTGCCGCTCGAGAAAGGCTTCCATAGGCTGACGCGGTACCGGTAAGGTGCGGCCGCGACGGCGCATCCCTGGTATACGCTGGCACGACAGGCTGGTGTGCGAAGTCCGACATCAGACTAGAAAAGATGGAACTGCTCGAAGCTTGCGGATACGCTCTCAGTGACTCCTGGACCATGTCGCTGCTCGATCGGTTCCGGTTCGGCGTCGAGTCCAAGTGTCTTCCGCCTTTCGTCAACTTGGCCGGCTTGATGTTCGACCGCATACCCTGCGTTTCATCCTCGCTGTGCTCCACCGGCGGGTCGCCCTCCTCATCGCTGTCGATCGTGATGGGAGCGGCTCTCTGCGGTATCTGAGCAGGTGCGCGGAAAGTCGTGCCGTTGGGCGCGATTGCTGAGGCGAGGTAGCTCCCACGTGGCCTGCTGAATGGGGCAGGCGCAGGTTTTGGAGGCGGAGAAGCCGCCACCGGGGAGGATCTGTCGACGAGTATCTGGCTAGAAGTTTGCGATTGCTGCGGTACAGATGCGGTACGGGCTTGCGGTAGTGGTTGTGTAGGCTGCGTGACATAGCGTTGGGTTTGCTGTGAAGGGCCATTCTGAGAGCCAAGCCCTCTCATGGTCAGACTGTCCACGTCATGGTGAAAAGCCGTCGTAGAGTAAGTGAGGTGGTCGTGCCTCCGCTTCTGGCCCAGCGTCGGTCTCTGTGGGCTGGTGGCCGGCACAGTGTCGACGGTATTGAAGTCATGAAACAGGTCGTCGCCGCTGTCGTCCTGGGAATCCCATTCCTTGGCGCTCCCTTCCGTATCGCCAATCCTCCGTCGCTTGTAGGATGTACTGTCCGTGATCGGATCATGGTCGGCCATTGGGCGTCGGCCGGCGGTAGGATTCCTCCGTTGTGGTCCCCCGTTACTCTCACTGCGGACTCTGCGGTGACTCTGTCTTTCCCCACCCCGTCCCGGAGTTCGAAGGAGTGTGACGTCTTACTCCAGTCTCGCCGGACGGTGAAGGTGGGGGTGCGTGGCGGGTTCGGGGCAGTCGCGTTGAAAAGCGCGGATGGCCGCAAGTGAGAGAAGCGCGCTGCGCGACGTGGCGAGCCTAAGCCCCATGATGCATGGGCGGAAGTGCCCGGCGGGCACAGGGTGCATCCCCGTTCGATACTGT
>JAKBXD010000037.1 GCA_021840785.1 Pseudomonadota bacterium | reverse complement strand
CTCCTGTGATTATTTAATGACGCGGTTCGGTGCGAATGGCGTTGCCGAAGCCGGATAGTATTTTTTGTACTTCATGTGGCGTTTTCCGGTTTTGCTCAGCATGGGGTCGTACTTCGCCAGTTGCGCCAGGCCCCATTGCCCGAAAACCCAGAGCAGGACGCCGATCACGGCGGCCCAGAGTTGCGCTAAGGAAAAGATGAACACGCCGGCGATGACGCCCAGCATCATGACCAGATTGCGCTCGCCGCCCATGACCAGAATGGGCTGATGCAGCGCCTGATGGATGGTGATTTCCTGCTTTACTGTACTGTCCATGCCGGTCTCCAAATAAATGCTTCTGTCAGGTATACGGACGCACGCGGACCTGATTGCGGTTTGGAAGTGGTGGCAGGTAGAGGGCGGAAGTGGGGGTTGCACCCGGCAGGGGTTGAGGGAAAGAAAAAGGCCCGGAAACATCCCGAGCCTGTTCTTCCTTTTCACCGTGGGGTTACACCATGGCGCCGGTGATGCCCAGGTCACTCATGAAGTTGTTGCCGAACACGATCATGGAAATGCCCAGGACCACGTAGAGGGCTTTCTTGGCGATGCCGCCCAGCTCCTCGCCGAACACCAGCGCGGCGCCTGCCGCCAGGAACGCCACGACACTGATGCCGGTGGCGACCGGGCCGGTGAGGTTGCTGGTCAAAGTCTGGATGGGACCGTCCCAGGGCAAAGTCCCGGAACCGGTGGCGAAGGCCGGAACGGCTCCCGCCTGGATGATGACGCCGATGATCATGCCCGCCTTGAACCAGGCGTCGTGAACCGCCGCGCCAAACTGTACGCCAGCGTTTACCACTTCTTGCTTCCACTTTTTCAACATGGCAATTTCCTCCTGGATGTGATGCCTATCCTGTATTCGGACGCCGGGGGACCTGATCGCGTTTTTTTGGAGGGGGATGGTGGTGGTTGGGGGTGATGGGAAATAAGGAAGGGGGGCGGAGGACTTTTCTCTCCCCCCACCCCCAACCACCAGTGTTGAACTGGACGCGGCGGCTATAGCGACTCGGTCAAAAATCGTCCGTTCTCAAAACCTTTTACGGCCAGCACTTCGTCAACGATGCGACCGGTGGACGTGCGCTTGATGCTGACGACGATATTGACGGCTTCGGCGATGAGTTCCGGGTTGGGCGGCACATTGGCCTCCTGGACCAGCATGCCGATCCGCACCAGCGCGGCGCGGGCGTCGTTGGCGTGAACGGTGCCGATGCCGCCGGGGTGTCCGGTGTTCCAGGCTTTGAGCAGATCCAGGGCCTCCTTCCCTCGCACCTCGCCGACAATGATCCGGTCGGGGCGCATGCGCATGGTGGATTTCAGGAGCCGGGTCATGTCGATTTCATCCGACGTGCGGAAGAACACCGCATTGGGCGCAGCGCACTGCAGCTCAAGGGTATCCTGGATGATCATGATTCGGTGATCTGGCGTTTTTTCTGAAATCGTGTGCAGGATGGCGTTAGCCAGAGTGGTTTTACCAGTACCGGTACCCCCGCTCACCAGAATATTCTTCCGCTCCCGGACCGCGTCGATAATGATGTCCCGCTGCCGCTCCGTCATGATGCCCTTGGCCACGTAGTCATCCAGCGTAAAGACCAGGAGGGCTTTCTTGCGAATGGCGAAGGTCGGCGCCTCGACGATGGGCGGTATCTGCGCCTCAAAGCGCGATCCGTCCAGCGGCAGTTCCCCGGAGATGATCGGATTCTCCTTGGTGATGCTGGTATCCAACATGGAGGCCACGGTCTCAATGACCATCTTGGCGCGCACCGGATCCATCGCCGAGCGGGGCTCCATGTCCCGGCCCAGCACGTCCACCCAAATCCTGCCGTCCTGATTCAGCATGATCTCGATGATGGCCGGGTCGTTCAGGAACCCCAGAATGTCGTCGCCCAGCGTGCGGCGCAGACTTTCCATCTGACGCTCGCGGTAGACCTGCGCCTGGGTTTGCGGCTTTTGTGAATTGTCCGTGCTCATTGCGGTACCCCTGTGGCTTGCTGAATAGCCTGAAAAGCCGCCTGGGCGGCGTTTTGTCCCTGCGTGATCGCGGCACTGTCCATGCCCGTGCTCCCTGCCGCCTGTTTCGCATTGGCTTCAGCCGCATTGGCGGCGGCGATGTCCGTATTGGCCGCGCTGGTGGCGGAAAGTGCTGTTTGCTGGGCCTGGGATGCGCTGGCGGTTTCGGAACCCGCAACGGCATTCCAGGTTTTCGCCAGTGAGGGCGAATACTTCTGCGCCGCGCTGGCATTGCTCTGGGCCGCCTGAGCCTGCTGCGATGCGGTGGTGGCATCGCTGGCCATGTCCGATGCGATGCGCTGTTGGCTGTAAGCATTCGCCGCCTGGACTTCGGCGGTGAGGCTGTCCGCATTGATGGCCGATTGCGCCTGGGCGATCTGGTTCTGGACGGCGGCATCCGATATGGTCGGAGCCGTGAATGTCACACCGTTCTTGGCCGCTTGCTGCTGGGCGTATTGCTCCGCAGCCGCGTTGGTATCGTTGGCGATCTGTATGGCGTCGGCATTGGCCTGATTCTGGTTCTGGACAAACGACTGTTGGGCCTGCAGTGCCGTCGCCGCCGTCTGGTCCGCGTCCTGCTGGTAAGCACTCGCCGTGCCGCTCGCGAGGCTGGCCCCGGTGGACCAGATCGTGGCACTCTCCGGCGTCGGTGCCACGGAAGCCGCCGCGCCGTCCGCCTGCGCCTGGTTGTCGGCGGTGGTGGCCGCCGCCGACCGGTTGTCACTATACTGCTGCTGGACCACGGCGGTTTGCGCATCCTGCATGGCTGCCTGATTGGCGTTTTCCATGGCGGTCTGCAGTGGGTCAGTATAGGAGAAGGGGGATGCACCGGGAGCGGCGGGGACCGTACCGTTCTGCTGGTTCTGAGTGACCCCCGTCTCCTGCTGAATGGTGTTCAGCGCATTGGATGCCGCCTGCTGGCCGGAACTCACGGCGGTGGCGTTGTCGCCGGCGTTCGCAGCCTGAGTATCAGACGCCGACGCCTGGGCGTCCGCGTTCATGGTGCTCTGGTCGTTCTGATAATTGCCGTAGGATTGTTGAGACTGTTGTGCGGTGCTGCCTGCCAGTACGGACTGCTGGCCGGCGGTGGCTTCCATCGCTTGCTGCTGTTGCCAGTCCTTATTCCAGAGTCCGTAGTAATACTGGTACTGACCGTAAGCCGTGACAGCGAGTCCGCTGTAATAACTGGACTTGTTGAGGCAGTCGGTTCCACCTTTGGCGACGCAGGCGGAATAGGCGGACGACGACCCTGACGCCAGGGATTCATCGGTCAGGTAACTGTCGTAATAGCCGTTGTAGAGGTTGTAATAACGGGCCAGAACGCTGGCGAGGTGCGGATTCGTGGCCGCCGCCGACTGGCTGGCCGCAAGGGATCCCTGGACCTGGGACTGTCCGCCCAAAGGATTCCCGGTCCGCAACTGCCCGCTGTTCTGGTAGCCGGTACTGTTCTGGTCGCTGTTGAACCAGGAGTTCCCGGTCTGCACTTCGGCCTGGGAAACCCCGGTGTCATTGGCAAGGGCGGCATTCGATGCGGTTGCACCGGGCGCGGTGGTGGCGGAAGCACCACACGGGGCCAGGACCGAAGATCCCAGAAGCGCGGACATCACCGCAATGCGGAGATTGTTCATGGATTTTATGTTCGTGGTCTTCATGCCAGGGCATCCTCAATGTCGGGGATGTCCATTTCGTCGGGATCAAACGCGGAACCTTCCGGCTCGTCCATGTCCGGCGCGAAGTCGGGTCCAAAATCCGGCAGCGGCTGGTCATGGAAAGCCAGCACCGGGTATGGAATCCCCAGAGCCTTGCGAAAATCGAACGCCTGGGCCTCGCTATCGAAGATCATGACGTTGCCGTCCCGGTCCTTGCAGAGTTCCGGGACAGGGGTTTCCTCCACGCAATAGCGGGTATCCGGGTCGATGACGGGAGATGGGCGGCGGTCACCGAGATAAATAATGGCGTAATCCGCAATAGAGTGCTTGTCCAGAATGTCTTTGGCGGTCAACATGGCAGTGCTCCTGTTGGAAAGTGGATCTGCCATTTATGCGGACGCCGGGCACCTGATTGCTGTTTGTCCTGGAGAGTGGTGAGGGGGTGGATGGAAGGGAAAACGGCACGGCTTTTGACATGTGCGTCAATGCGTGAAAGCATAATGGCTGTAGTAGGAAGCTTGCCCCGCACGTGCGGGGATGAAAGGTTTGCGCCGCGAATGCGTGGATGAAAGGTTTTTTGCCCCGCGCATGCGGGGATGAAAGATAGGCCCTAAGCAGTCTTTAGGGCCTATTTGTTTGTCATTAATCTCTCGTTTTCGGCGTCCACTCATATTTCCAGACTGCAACCGGATGGGCGACGCCCCGCACCTGCACCTGCCGGAATGGTCCCCAGTACCGGGAATCGAACGAGAACCGCGGGTCTCCAGCCCCGTAGGCCCAATACTGCCCAGGCGTTAGGGTGACGGTTCCCCGCCATTGCGGTAGTCGGACTTGAGGCTTGCTCGTCGTAAACGGTAGCGGACGGCTGTCCGGGAGCGGGTGGCCGTCAATGATGACGCCACGGCCAGTCTCGCGGACCACGTCACCCGGACCCGCGGCGATGGTCTTGATATACGGTGCGCGGCCATCGGCGCAGGCGTTCGCGGCATGGGTTTTGTCCGTCAGCCAGCCGTAGTGATAGCCGGACGGCAGGCGCGGGCAGAGTGTCACGATCTCACCGGCGTGCAGCCTGGTTCTCTGTGCAATCGGCGTGATGGTCCAGATCCCCATTGGCTCGCTAGGCGAGAGGTTCAGCCGCCAGTTGCCGTTATCCCAGGCCGTGACGGCACCGGCGATAATCGCCCCGATCACGGCGACAGGCAGCAACCTCTTCCAGTGGCGCCGCCGGGTGGTGGTGAATGGGGTGTAGGAAAAAGACAGGGCGTTTTTAAGCAAGGGGGTCATCTTCGGTCTTCTCCTCTTCCTGTTCCTCAATACCACGGGTTTTTGCCGCCTCCACCGGCCCTTGTGGTTCAAGGCTCGGGGATTTTTCCGGAACCGGATTCGCTCCGACGAACCTGGCAATAACCGCACGGGGATCCTCTGCTTCCTCGTGCCCCAAATTATTGCCGCCCGTTTCCGTGCCTACCGATGCGGCCGTGCCTGGTGCAGCCTGTACTGCGGCGGCAATAGGGACCGACCCGGACGGGAATGACAGCACCGGCGGCGGTATCGCCCGGCGCTTGTTCAGCACTGGATCGGTGTAATAAACAATCTTCCGGCAATAGATCGGCGCATGGCCGGACACGAAAACCACCTCATCGGTAGCCGGTAACCGCATGAACTCTTCAGGCGTCAGCAAAGGCCGCTGGATGACTTGCTCATTCGTGTTGACATGCTGCAAAAGCACCTGCAGCCGGTTGCCGGAATACTGCCGCTGGGTGTGCGAGGCCGTGAAATTTCCGACGGTTTTGGAAAGCTCTTCCGCTGAATCCACACGATTTGGGGTGTAGGCGATGCGGATGTGGCAGTTATCCGTAATCGCTTCGTCTTTCGTGTACTCACCATAAAGCTGATTCTTACTCTGGATGATCAACAGGGCTTTGAGGCCGTATCCGGCGATGAATGCCAGGGCTTTCTGAAACACATCCAGCTTGCCCAGACTGGGAAACTCATCGATCAACAGCAACAGGCGATGGGGATAGACGCTGTGCCCCTGGCCGGATTCATCAAAATCCATTCTTTCCGTCAGTCGCCGCACCACCTGGTTCAGCAGCAAACGGGTCAGCGGCTTGAGCCGGTCGGCGTCGGTGGGCGGGTTGACCATATAGAAGGAGGTTTTTTTCGCGCACGGCTTGCCGTCGATATCCGGTCCACCCATCAGTGATTCCAGCGTGAAGTCCGAGACGGCGGTGTTTCGCGCCACCAACGGATCCCGGTAGACGCTCAAAAAACTCATGGCAGTGGACAGAACGCCCGAAGCCTCGTTGCTGGCCTTGTTCAGATAGCTTTGCGCCGCCTCGCCGGCCGCCTTCCAGCCGAATAGTCGCCATTGGTCCGTTTCTTGTCCGTTTTCCTGCATCTCATGCGCCGTATCGCGCACATAAGTCATGACGGCGGCGAACCCCGCCATCATTTTGGCGTCATCGTCCTCGTCACGGGCGTCCGCTTTCTCTTGCTCGATGCGTTCCGCGATTTTACGGATCGGACCGCCGTCGGAGAGAATGGCCTGAACCGTGGAGAGACACCGCTCATCGCCTTTCAATTCTGGTGTCAACTTGACGAAGATCACCACGCCGGACATCAGGTCAAAGCCGGTTTTCGCCCAGTGATCGTTCAGACCCTTGCCGTCGGGGTCCACGATCATAGTAGAGATATTCTGGGTGTCTTTCACCAGATTGTGGTCCAGGCGGATTTCATCCAGCGGATTGAATCGCGCCGATTGCAGATCCCATGGCGCGAAACGAATACAGCGTTGCCCCAGCACTTTCTCTCGGAACCCTGCGGTTAGGTGCCAGTTTTCGCCCTTGATGTCGTAGACAAAGACACTAGCGAGCCAGGATAACAGCGTCGGAATGACGATGCCGACGCCCTTGCCGGAGCGGGTCGGCGCGTACACCAGAATATGTTCCGGGCCATTGTGCCGAAGATAAAAGGTCTCGCCGTTTTCCATGGTGTGCGCGCCGAACAGGACGCCGCCCGCGTTTTGCGGAGAAGGGAGCAGCCCCGTGGCGTGGACCTCCACATCGCTGGCCCAGTGCGCCGAGCCGTGCAGGTCGTTTTGCACATTCGCCAGCTTGCGCGTGCGCCGGTAGGAGTAGGCGATGGGAAAGAGTAATGCCAGCAGGCCAAACACGCCCATCGTCGCGTGCGCGATTTGGAACACATGGGGCACCGGGCCGGTAAGTCCTTTGTCGAACTTCAGGCTCCAGACAACGATGTCCCACGGCGCATAGACAAAGGGTACCCCCATGGCGGCACCCAGGACCTTGTTATATTGAAAGGCCCAGGCGGCGTATTCGGTTGCCGCCCAAAAGCCGATGAGCGTGATAATGAGAAAGAGACCCAGCGCAGGCCAGACCACGCGGGTCATGTCCCCCTGGGATTTGGGGATCTGATATAAATTTGGGTTTGCCATGACGGCACTCCTTGCAGGGACGGTGGTTTACCCACTCTGTAGGGCTGGCCGCACCCTGATGCGGTTAAATCACGTTCCGGGTTAAACGTATGCCCGCTCCCGTATCCACTTGGTGGCAATCCATTTTTCACCTTGCAGGACCGGTTCGCCCGCGTGCAGTGACTTTTGCAACACCTGTCCGTCTTTCACGCTGCGGAAAAACAGCCCAAGCCCGGCATGCGGGAAGACCCGCATATCCATCTCGGGGAAATAGGTGCCGCCACCCGCCGGCACGGAGTTCAGATACAAAATCACGGTGGCGATCCGGTTGCCGCTGTGTTCCAGTTGCCGATTCCCCGGCGTGAAAGCGTCGTGGTGCGGGACATATTCCTCGCCGGGCCGGTAGTGAAGCACTTGCAAGGGCTCCTGGTTCTCCAGCGGTATTCCGGTCAGGGCGGCGATCCGCTGATTCAGCGACCATACCAGGGGGTGAGCATTATCCACCCAGGACATGGTGTTGTTGCGCACGGCGGGTTGTACACTGCAGATCGCCCCTGTATCGTTGTCGCAGACGGACGCCCTCGCTTCGCAGGCGCGGGCGATCTCGATAAGTGCCCCGCACTCGGCGGGGACGATCAGTCCGTGAAATACCGTTGCCCGCAATTCCTCCACATCCACCTGTGTCAATATGCTGACGTTCATAAAAATGCACCTCTCGGATTTGAATGAAATGAAGCCGGAGAGCCCTTTCTCTTGTTTGGCCCCTCCGGCGCTGGGTTGCGCCCTGCAAGGGTTGCGCCCTGCAAGGGACGGGCTAGAACGGCAACCGGTAACCGACGCGGTACTGATCAGTGCCAAGATTTAATCCATGGCCGAAAGGCATGGACTGGTACTGGTAACCCATGGTGAAGTCGCCGGGCCAACCCTGGCGTCAACCCCAACGGCGGCGGTGTAGAACAATCCGCCATCGGTGGGAATGCCGGAAATGGCCGTGCCGAAATTCCGTCCGAATCCGCCCTTTCCATAGATGCCGATCTTCCTGAAAACCTGGTCGTTCACACGAATGCCGGCATCGGCATACGCCGTGTTGATGTGTTGACCGGCGGGGGCGATATGGATATACCCCGCGCCCAGATATGGCATGACCGTCAGGTGCGGCTCCGGGTGGATCAGGCAACCGGCGTGCAGGCTGCCGGCCAGCAGGTCACCATGGATGGAACCGCTGGAGCCGCCGAAGAAACGCTGGCCGAAGTCCAGATTTCCGAAACGCTCCCGCGCATGCAGATAGCCGACGGGGAGGCTGGAGTTCATGCTGCCGATGTGCGCGGAATAACTGTCGAATCCAACGGCTGCGGAATAACGCGCAGCATCCGCCAGTCCGGGCAGAGAGAGTGCGGCTGCGGCCAGCGTGAAAGCCAAGATGCTTTTCTTGCTCATGGTACACGTCCTGAATAAAGAGCAGGCGATATTGCCTACCCCTTTATGGGTGCCTGGCGGCCTGATCGCGGTTCGGTTTCCAGACGGCATTCAAAATCCGGGTGCATGCTCCGGGGTTCCGATCCACAATGTATCTCAATGGGAAAACACTTAACTGAAACCCCACTGGAGCCAGAAAATCCCCGTCCAGCAGACCGCCGCCGCCAATGCCATTGAATGCCTGGGGATGCCAAAACAATTGATACCCGGCCGCATAGAGATCGGGAACCAACACCGATACGAAAGTCAGGGGAAGAACCTGCAACGCGGGAATTTTTCGTGCAATCGCAAGCCCCATCCAGATCAAAGCCAGGAGGCTGAATACATGAAAATCATAGCCTTCGAACGATCCGAACAGGTACCCTGATGCTGAAATGATCGGCAGGAGCAGCAGGTAGCGCCTGTCCATGGCCTCCTTGCGATAAACGATCCAGATCAGGCACAGCAGGCTCAAAATTGCAGGAGATCCAGCCCCAAGCCAATCCATTTTGTCGGATGCCCAATACTGAAAAGCGGTTTGAAGATAGATCAGTGCATTCATGGTTTTTTCCTTTTGCAAAGTGTGGCCTCATTGCCCTATGCCCTATGAACCAACCGAGCGTTTTTTTGCGGTCGATAAAAAGCCCCGGTTCCTGGCCGGGGCTGCGTGATACGGCATGATGAAAGCCACCGTTACCGGGACAACTCCTGCCCCTTGTCGATTTGCGGCTGACGGCGGTGTTCGGGACGCTCGATCTTCCGCTCTCTTTTGGCCGCCTTGCGCTCCCCGACTTCGGCCTTCTTCTCCTGCGCCTGCTGGTCCTCATTGCGAACCAGAATGCGCTTCTGGTCCTGCTCCTTGGCGACTTCCTGGGCCAAGGCCCGCGTCTGTTCCTGCGCCGGTTCACGCTCAGAAAGTGCCGCAGCCTTTTCATATCCCGGCTGAACGGCGGCGCCCTTGAGATTTTCCGGAGCCTGCGCGCGGCGAATCTCCAGCAGACGGTCGGAAGTCAGCGCCGCCGCGATGCCACGGCGGTTCAGTCCGTTTTCGTCCGCCAGCCCGGTGGATACCAGGGCATGTTTTTCGGTAGGTTGGAGATCCGTGAACGGAATCTGGCCGGCCTGGTGCAGGGCGTAGTGCCCGGACGCGGGCAGCACCGAGAGGTCCGCCTTGGCGGCGAGATAATCCTCCGCCGGGACGGTCACGCGACCGGTGGCGGCGTCGTGCGCGTACCCGGCTTTGCCTGCAGGTTCCGCCAGGTGCGGCGCGGCCTTGAGCGGCATGTCGGCCACCTTGACGTCGAAGCGGTTGCGATGGGCGGGCTTCCATTGCGCCTGTCCATCTTCATCCACCACTTTGACCACGACCTCCTCTTTGCCCTGATTCTTGATTGTCACCAGGTCGCCTTTGGTGGCGCCGGAGTCTTCCATGGCGCGCTGCAGATCCACACCCCAGACGACATGTTCCTTGCCCGCATTGTCCTGCGTCTTCACGAAGTAGGACTTGGTTTCACCCTCCTTGAACTGGTAAGGGGCATTGCCGTGATCCAGCAATTTGAAGATGGCATCCTTGCCGGTGGCCGGTTCGCGGGAAGAGGCGGTACGTGCTTTTCCCCTTTTCCCCGTGCTGGGTGCAACCCCTTCGCCCGCAACATCGGGCGCGGACTGCTCTGGCGCGGGGCCATTTCTGCGCAGGTCCTGTTTGGCTTCTTCGCCGGAGAAGCCGTTGCGCGGGGCGATGTCCGGTTCCTCGTCGCTGATGCCCATGGCCGCCTTGTCGCGGGACTGTTGCCAGACTTCCAGCAAATCCTTGTTCTTGATGGGGATGCCCAGCTTCCCGGCGATGCGGGCGGCCTCCTTCTTGAACTCCTCGTCGCCGGTGATGGTCAGCGGCGTGCCTTTTTTGAAGCGCTCCTGCGCCAGCAGCAGGGCCGTCTGAATGGTCTGCGCGCTGGTTTCCTTCATTTCGATGCGGGAGCCCTTATCCTCGAAGAGTTCCGTGCCGTCTGACTCACGGCGGTAATGCACCGAGTCGGCCTCCTTGTCGTACTCGTACTTGATGCCGTCGAACATCGACGCCTTCAATTTGCCGGGGTCCAGCGGGTCGCCCTCAATGCCGTTTTCTTTGGTGACGTTTTCGCCATGGGCTTTGCGGGCATCCAGTTCGGCCAGCAGTTCATCCGCCAATGCGGATTCCTGGGTATTGGCCGTCTTCGACCTTTCCGTCAAGAATCCGTCCCAGGTGGGTACGCCCTCGACGGCCAGGGAGGCGTTCTGTTCCTCTACCTGCCGCGCTACCACCGGTTCCATGTGCTTGGCCTGCTCAATGGCAAGAACGGACGGATACGCGGCTTCCGGGATGCCGTTCTTCTTGAGGCCGTCAACTATCGACTCGCGCTTTTCGGCAAAAGCTTTCAGGGCGTCGGCACGCTCGGCGCGGTGGCGCTCGGCGATCTGTCCCACATCGACCTGGGACCTGGCAATGGCGGACTCGCGGGCAGCCTTGAATTCGGCCAGCAGGGATTCGCGGGTGGTGTTCGATTCGCTCATGGTGGTGCTCCTTTTCAATCAATCGATACGGTGAAAGTTCTACTCATGGTCTGTACGGCAGGCCGGAACCTGATCGCGATGGGTTGCACCCTGCAGGGGCCTGATGCGTGTGGTAAGGGATGATTGGAAAAGAAAAGGGTTTGCGCGCTGCAAGGGATTGCACCCTGCAAAGCCGGTGGCGTCTTCATTCTCCCGCCACCCCATCACCACCTGATTCAGATCCTTGCCTGTGTGACATGGAACGCTGTTCGCACTCCGTCTGCGCCTGGGCCAGCGCCCGCAACCGCTTCCAGCGGCGCTTTCGTTGAGGGGTGATACTGGTCCCCATGACGCGCATCACCTCCCGCTGCGCCCGGATCACCGTGTAAGGCGAACCCATGACATCGGCGGCGGTGGCGTCCGCATGAAACTCGGCACGGTCGCCCAGACCGTAGGGCACCAGGACGGCAAAAATGTAAGTCCAGCCAATCAGCCCGCAGAGCGCCGGATTTACGGCGTATAGCAGTACCAGCGCGGCAAAAGCCAGAAAGGCCGCCTTGCCATGCCAGCGCGTGACATGCCCGATCTCATGGGCCATCACATAACGGCGGGCATCATCCGGCAATTTCAGTGCCTTCGGGTTGACCAGGACGCGACCGTTGGGCAGCGTCATGCCGGCGTTAGGCCCCATGAACCAGGCAGGAGCCATAGTTACTGAGGGAATGCGGATGTTCAGTTGATCGGCGATGGACGTCGTGGTGTCGAGCCATTCTTGCGGGGGTTGCGCCCTGCGAGAGGCGTTCCGCATGCCTTGTTCCATGAAAACCTCCTTTTATCTCGTGTCGATGATTAACGCTCAAGGCCGATATCCTGCTGCCGCGTCGGCTGTATCGCTTTCACCGCAAGTTGACCCGTATCCTTATCGGCCGAAACGCGAACTTGCTTGCCGATCAGATCCTGTATTTCCGCCTGATGCGCCTTGTCCGGCTCCGGGCCATACACCAACACAGGTTTTCCGGCTGACCGCAATTCAATGACATTGCGGTCGTGAACGTATGTCAGCTTGCCGGTAATAGGCTTCTCAGTGGTTTTGCCCATATCTACGGCGGGCATAAGGCCAAACGGAATCGCGGGCGTGTCGAATTTATCGAACAGGACACTCACCCCCTGGCTGCCGCCTGCAAGGCCCTGATGCACGGCAAGGGATAATTCCTTGCCGGTTTTATCCAGTGCGATATCCACCGGCTTGCCAACGGCTGTCCGTAATTCCTCTTCGCGCTCCATGAACATGTTCTTGCCGGTTTCTACTCGAACTGCGCCAAATTCCGGCGTTTCCAGAATGAACTCGCTTTTGGAAAAATCCTTCAGCACACCGGATATTTCCTGCCGGGGGTGATTCCTCATTTCCAGACCCGGTTTGCCCGGAATGGATACCGGGCATACGCGGTCTTTCAGGTCCGTGCGATGGGTGAGGGTGATTTTGTGAAGCGCCTGGCTCGCCCTGGCGATGGCGGCTTCCCCACGATCCTTCATGAAGCGATTGAGCGACATGTGCAAAGCCAGCTTTTCACCGTCCGTCGCCAGACCGGCTTTCGCCAGCGGATCCAGGCGGGCGATGCCCGGCACGGCATTGGGCTCATGCGCGGAGATATATGCGCTGCCGGGTTTCAGCTCTGTTTTCAGCTCACCGGCAGCGAACATCCAATGGCTGTCCCGTGCCGGGTGCGAACCCTGTGCAGGGTGCGAACCCCGTACCGGCTCCGGCATCCAGGTCTTCTCCCGCACGGGCTGGATAATCTTGCCGCTAATGCCATCTTTCGTAACTTTCAGCACAATGGCGTTGGTATGGCGAGTTGCGTCGCTTGTGGATACGCGGACGAAATCCCCGGCCATCAAGTCGCCCATGGCAACCACGTTTTTGTCGGATGGTCCCGATAACACTTTTTCCGGTTTTTGCCGCATGGCGGCCTTGACGTCGGGTGTCGCTCCCATATCGTGGCTCGCCACTTCCCGCTCTTTTGCGCGAAACTGCGCTGACGCATGTTTTTCCAATTCCGTGACCAACCCACTCTCCCGCGCCAGTCCCAGTTGCTTTTCCAGGTGACCGGCGGCCTTGATGCCCTGCTCGATGGCGGCGCGGCGCTCGTCCGGGGAGAGGTCCCTGGCCCATGTCGTCAGATACGCGGCGTGCTGCGCGTCAGTCATGTCTGGGTTGTTTCCCATGAACGGCACGCCCAGACGGGTGGATAGCAGATAGGCTCCGATCTCTGCAGTCATCTCTTCGGCGGCGCGGCCTTTGATGGACGTGTATTGCCGGAGGCTGTCCCGATCCAGACGGCTTTCATGGCCGGTGGCGTGAGACAGTTCGTGCGCCTTGGTGGCGTCGTAGCCGTGCTGATCAGCGAATGTATTCCGGTCCGGCAACTGGATACGGTCCCGACTGGGACTATAAAAAGCGCCACTGCCGGAATGCAGGATAGCCACGCCCATCTGTTGCGCGATGGCATCCAGTTCGGCGGTCTTGGGCAGCCGCTCATGTTCCGGTATCTCCCGCATGGGTGGAATGCCGTCGATC